>JBKOYU010000491.1:0-7089 GCA_046725575.1 Actinomycetota bacterium
ATGCTGACCATCGACACGGTCGGCAGCGCCGACGTGCCCGAGCTGATGCCGATGTTGCGCGCCTACTGCGACTTCTATCGCGTGGATCCGTCCGACGAGCGGCTGCGGGCACTAGTGACGGCGCTGATCGACGACCCGTCCGAGGGGCTTCAGCTCATCGCGCGCGACACCGATGGAACGCCACTGGGTTTCGCGACGATCTACTGGACATGGCAGACGCTGCACGCAGGCCGGGTCGGGGTGCTCAACGACTTGTTCGTGGTCCCGGCATCCCGCGGATCGGGCACGGGTCGCGCGTTGATCGAGCGCTGTCGAGAACTCTGCCGCGAGCGCGGCGCCGAGAAGCTGGTGTGGGAGACGGCGCCCGACAACACGACCGCGCAACGTCTTTACGACGGCATCGGCGCCGAAAAGTCGACCTGGCTGACCTACGAGCTGGACGCCTGATCACAGCCTGGTCACCGTTGTGTTCCAGGCACAGACCGGCGACCGTTAACCATGCGAACATGTCTGCCATGTGGCGGGTGGGCAGGGCGAGTTCGGTGCTGCTCGCGATCTCCGTGGTGTCGGCGGTTGCGAGCCCGGCCGCCTGGGGTTCACCTGAAGGCGAGTCGATCCAGCAGTACGGCCAGCCGCCGGTATGGGGCAGCTGCGAGCGCTTCGTCGGGGACACCACGCCAATCCCCACCGCGCAGTGCGGGACGGTGTCGGTGCCGGTCGACTGGAACAACCCAGCCAAACCCGAAGGCGCCCAAGCACAGTTGGCGGTGATCCGCGTCCCCGCCACCGGCGACAAGATCGGCGTGCTCGTCGTCAACCCCGGCGGGCCGGGCGCATCGGCGGTGGACACCGTCGCCAGCATGGGGGCGTCGCTGGCCGACACCGACATCGTGCGCCGGTTCGACTTGGTGGGCATCGACCCGCGCGGGGTCGGACATTCCACACCGGAGCTGCGCTGCCGCACCGACGCCGAGTTCGACGCGTTCCGTCGAGAGCCGATGGCCGACTACAGCCCGGCCGGGGTCGCCCACATCGAAGCGGTCTGGGGCCAATTCGCCGCGGCCTGCGCCCAGAAGATGGGCACCGAATTCCTCGCCAACGTCGGGACCGCGTCGTCGGCACGCGACATGGACGTCGTGCGCGCCGCGCTCGGCGAGAACCAGATCAACTATCTCGGCTTCTCCTACGGGACCGAGCTCGGCGCGGCCTACGCCGAGCAATACCCCGATCGGGTGCGGGCGATGGTTCTCGACGGAGCGGTCGACCCCTCACTCGATCCGATCGCGGCCAGCATCCAGCAAATGGCGGGCTTCCAAACGGCTTTCAACGACTACGCGGCCGACTGCGCACAGTCGGCGGGCTGCCCGCTCGGCACCGACCCGGCGAAGTTCGTCGACCGCTTTCACGAACTGGTCGACCCTCTGGTCAACAAGCCGGGCAATACGTCGGATCCGCGTGGCCTGAGCTACCAGGACGCGATGACCGGCACCGTCAACGCGCTCTACACGCGACGCTATTGGCAGTACCTCACCAGCGGGCTGCTTGGCCTGCAGCGCGGCACTGATACCGGGGATCTGCTGTTGCTGGCCGATGACTACCAGCACCGCGACGATACGGGTCACTACAAGAACCTGCGGGATGCGTTCACCGCGATTCGATGTGTCGACTCGCCGTACTCGACCGACCCGGCGGTGTGGGCCGACGCCGATCGGCAAATCCGACAGGCCGCGCCGTTTATGGAGTACGGCACCTTTACCGGGTTTGCCCCGCGCGACGTGTGCGCGATGTGGCCGGTGCCGCCGACGTCGACTCCGCATCCAGCCGCCTCGCCCGGTCCCGGCAAGGTCGTCGTCGTCTCCACCACACACGATCCGGCCACCCCGTACCAGGCGGGCGTCGATCTGGCCCGCCAGATGGGTGCCGCCTTGATCACTTTTGACGGCACCCAGCACACGGTGGTATTCAACGGCGATCAATGCGTCGACACCGCGGTGGTGAACTACCTCATCGACTCGGTGGTGCCGCAGGAAGGTCTGCGCTGCTAGCGCTAAATGCAGCGGCCGCGTAACACAGAATTAACAGCCGGAACCTACGCTGCGGTCATGGATCGGCAGAAGGAATTCGTGCTTCGCACGCTGGAGGAACGCGACATCCGCTTCGTCCGGCTGTGGTTCACCGACGTGCTCGGATACCTCAAGTCGGTGGCGATTGCTCCTGCCGAACTCGAAGGCGCCTTCGAGGAGGGCATCGGGTTCGACGGCTCCTCCATCGAGGGGTTTGCCCGGGTCTCGGAGGCCGACATGGTCGCCCGGCCCGATCCGTCGACGTTCCAGGTGCTGCCGTGGACCACAAGCCGCGGGGACCACCATTCAGCGCGGATGTTCTGCGACATCACGATGCCCGACGGCTCACCATCGTGGGCCGACTCGCGCCACGTGCTGCGCCGCCAGCTGTCCAAGGCCAGTGACCTCGGCTTCTCCTGCTACGTGCATCCCGAGATCGAGTTCTTCCTGCTGAAGCCCGGGGAAGACGACGGCTCGGTGCCGATCCCGGCGGACAACGGTGGCTACTTCGACCAGGCCGTGCACGACGCGGCCCCGAACTTCCGCCGCCATGCCATCGACGCGCTGGAGCAGATGGGCATCTCGGTGGAGTTCAGCCACCACGAGGGCGCGCCCGGCCAGCAGGAGATCGACCTGCGCTACGCCGATGCACTGTCGATGGCCGACAACGTGATGACGTTCCGCTACGTGGTCAAGGAGGTGGCGCTCGGCGACGGCGTTCGCGCGTCGTTCATGCCGAAGCCGTTCGCCGAATACCCGGGCTCGGCCATGCACACCCACATGAGCCTGTTCGAGGGCGAGACCAATGCCTTCCACAGTCCCGACGACCCGCTGCAGCTTTCCGATGTCGGAAAGTCTTTCATCGCAGGCATTCTCGAGCACGCCAACGAGATCAGCGCCGTGACGAATCAGTGGGTGAACTCCTACAAGCGGCTGGTCCATGGGGGAGAGGCGCCGACGGCCGCTTCGTGGGGCGCGGCCAACCGTTCGGCGCTGGTGCGGGTACCGATGTACACGCCGCGCAAGGCGTCGTCGCGGCGCGTCGAGGTGCGCAGCCCGGATTCGGCGTGCAACCCGTACCTGACCTTCGCGGTGCTGCTGGCGGCGGGCCTGCGCGGTATCGAGAAGGGCTACGTGCTCGGCCCGCAGGCCGAGGACAACGTGTGGAGCCTCACCCCTGAGGAGCGCCGCGCGATGGGCTACAAGGAGCTGCCTGGCAGCCTCGGCGTCGCGCTGACCGAGATGGAGAACTCGGAGCTGGTTGCGGAAGCGTTGGGGGAGCACGTTTTCGACTTCTTCCTGCGCAACAAGCGCGCCGAATGGGGGAACTACCGCAGCCACGTCACGCCCTACGAGCTGAAGACCTACTTGTCGCTTTAGCCGAGCTTCGCGATACCGTCGAGGCGTGGTCAAACCTGCGACGCAGCGCCCAAAGCTGCCCAGCGTAGGCCGGCTAGGGCTGGTCGAACCCACCGCGACCGCGGACCTGGACCGGCTGGGCTGGAATCGGGACGCACACGTCGAGATGTTGTGGTCGCTGTCGCGCGCGCCCGACGCCGACAACGCGCTGCGCGCAATGGTCCGGCTCGCCGATGCGGTGGGACGAGACTGGGACGAACTCAACCGGGCCCTTGTCAAGGACAAAGCGCTGCGGGGCCGGCTGTTCGGTGTGCTCGGCTCGTCGCTGGCGCTCGGCGATCATCTGGTCGCCCACCCCGATTCGTGGCACATGCTGGCCGGCGCCGTCACGCTGCCGTCGGCTGATGAGCTGCGCGCGGCATTCGCCAAAGTGGCCGAAAGCGTCGAAATCGGCAGGGACACAACGGCTGCAGTGTCTCCGCTGCGCAAGCTGTACCGCGATCGGCTGCTGGTGTTGGCGGCCCTGGATCTCGCGTCGACGGTGGAGAACGAACCCGTGCTGGCGTTCACCACGGTCGGCCAGCACCTGTCCGATCTGGCCGACGCCGCGCTGGGCGCCGCGCTGACGATTGCCACCCGCTCGGTCTGCGGAGACGACGGCCGGTGCCCGCGGATCGCGGTGATCGCGATGGGCAAGTGTGGCGCGCGCGAGCTGAACTACGTCAGCGACGTCGACGTCATCTTCGTCGCCGACAACGCGGACGCGACCGCGACCAGGGTGGCCGGCGAGATGATGCGGTTCGCGGGGGACACCTTCTTCGAGGTGGACGCCGCGCTGCGGCCGGAGGGCAAGCACGGCCAGCTGGTGCGCACGCTGGACTCGCACATCGCGTATTACCAGCGGTGGGCCAAGACGTGGGAATTCCAGGCGCTTTTGAAGGCTCGACCGGCGGCCGGTGATGCCGAACTGGGCCGGCAGTACATCGAGGCGCTGATGCCTATGGTGTGGACCGCCAGCCAGCGTGAGGACTTCGTGCCCGAGGTGCAGGCGATGCGCAGGCGCGTCGAGGAACTCGTGCCCGCCGGGGTGCGGGCCCGCGAGATCAAGCTCGGCACCGGCGGGCTGCGCGACGTGGAGTTCGCCGTGCAGCTGTTGCAGCTGGTGCATGGCCGCAACGACGAATCACTGCACGTCGCCTCGACGGTGGACGCGCTGGCGGCGCTCGGCGCTGGCGGCTACATCGGCCGTGACGACGCCGCCAACATGACCGCCTCCTACGAATTCCTGCGGCTGCTCGAACACCGGCTGCAGCTGCGGCGGCTCAAGCGCACGCACATGCTGCCCGAGGCCAACGACGACGAGGCGCTGCGCTGGCTGGCGCGTGCCGCGCATGTGCGGCCCGACGGTCGGCACGACGCGCTCGGTGTGCTGCGCGAGGAGCTCAAGCGCCAGAACATGCGGGTGTCGCGGCTGCACGCGAAGCTGTTCTACCAACCGCTACTGGAATCGGTTGGAACAGTTGGCATTTCGGAAGGCATGACGCCGGAGGCCGCCGAACGTCAGCTCGCCGCGCTGGGTTACGAGGGTCCGCAGAGCGCGCTGACACACCTGGCCGCGCTCACCGGCCACAGCGGCAGGCGTGGCCGGGTGCAGCGGGTGCTGCTGCCGACGCTGCTCGACTGGCTGTCCGATACTCCCGATCCGGACGCCGGGCTGCTGGCGTACCGACGGATCAGCGAGGAGCTGGCCGATCATCGGTGGTATCTGTCGACGCTGCGCGACGAAGGCGCGGTGGCCAAGCGGCTGATGCAGGTGCTGGGCACGTCGGCCTACGTGCCCGAGCTGCTGATGCGGGCACCGGAGGTGATCCAGCTCTATGCGGACGGTCCGAGCGGCGCCAAGCTGCTCGACGTCGAGCTCGAGGGCGTGGCGCGGGCGTTGATCGCCGCGGCGGGCAGGCATCCCGAGCCGTTGCGGGCGATCGCCGCGGCGCGCACGCTGAGGCGCCGTGAGCTGGCCCGCATCGCGTCGGCCGACCTGCTCGGCATGCTCAAGGTGACCGACGTGTGCAATGCGCTGACGTCGGTGTGGGTGGCCGTGCTGCAGGCGGCGCTGGATGCGGTAGTCCGGGCCAACACCCCGGGCACCGGGGCGCCCGCCCGCATCGCGGTGATCGGGATGGGCCGACTGGGCGGCGGCGAGCTCGGCTACGGGTCGGACGCCGACGTGATGTTCGTCTGTGAACCCGAAGAGGGGGTCGACGAGTCGGCCGCAGTGCGTTGGTCGGTGACCATCGCTGAGCAGGTCCGCACGCTGCTGGGCACGCCGAGCGCCGACCCGCCGCTGGAGGTCGACGCGAACCTGCGGCCGGAGGGCCGCAACGGGTCGTTGGTGCGCACGCTCGCCTCGTATGAGGCGTACTACGCGCAATGGGCGCAGCCGTGGGAGATTCAGGCGCTGCTGCGGGCGCACCGAGTCGCGGGTGACGCGGAACTCGGTGAGCGGTTCCTGCTGATGGTCGACAAGACCCGCTACCCGCCGGGCGGCGTGTCCGCAGAGGCCGTGCGGGAAATCAGGCGCATCAAGGCGCGCGTCGACGCCGAGCGGCTGCCGCGCGGCGCGGATCCGAACACACACACCAAGCTGGGCCGCGGCGGGCTCGCCGACATCGAATGGACGGTGCAGCTGCTTCAGCTGCAGCATGCGCACAAAGTGCCTGCGCTGCACAACACTTCGACGCTGGAGACGCTCAACGTCATCGGCGCGGCCGAGCTGATCGCCGAGGGAGACGTCGAGCTTTTGCGGCAGGCATGGTTGACGGCAACCAGGGCGCGCAACGCGCTGGTGCTGGTGCGTGGCAAGCCCACCGACCAGCTGCCGGGCCCGGGCCGCCAGCTCAATGCCGTCGCACTGGCGGCGGGCTGGGACTCCGACGACGGCGGCGAGTTCCTCGACAACTACCTGCGGGTGACCCGCCGGGCAAAGGCGGTGGTACGAAAGGTGTTTGGCTCGTGAGCATGGACTTCGGGTTCGATGTGATCAGTGCGGAGGAGTACGACCGTCAGCGCGTGCTCTACGAGCCGCTGACCGCCGCGATACGCAGACTCATCGATGCGGGCATCCACACCGATGTCGACGAAGCGACCGCCCGCGAGGCGCAGGCCGCGGTCGAGGCGGTCACCGCGATGCTCGAGCGGCAGAAGCGCACGGTGGCGACGACCCTGCGCCATGAGGACACCGGACGTCCGCTGGCATGGGCCAATCCCGCTGTCGGGGTGCGCAATGCGATCGCCCCGCCGATGATCATTCACCACGAGGCCGGCGGCCGGGCCTGGAGCGAGTTCACCCTCAGCGGCGCGTATGAGGGTCCGCCGGGATGGGTGCACGGCGGCATCTGCGCGCTGGTGCTCGACCACATCCTCGGTGAGGCGGCCAGCGACGGGCTGACCCAGCCGAAGTTCACCGGCACCATCACGCTGCGCTACCTGCGGGGCACGTCGTTGGGTTCGCTGCGTGCCGAGGCATACATCGAGCGGACAGAAGGTGTGAAGACCTTTGCGCGTGGCTATCTCAGCGACGCCGAAGGCACCACCGTCGAGGCCGAGGGCGTGTTCATCAGGCCGGCCTGGGCCAGGGACGCCGGATGAAGTATTACGTCAGCACGGC
>JBKOYU010001127.1:0-2876 GCA_046725575.1 Actinomycetota bacterium
GCGGGACGTCATCTGCGCCGTCACCCCAACGCGCAGCCGGTGGTGCTGGTCGTCACCGACGGTGAGCCGACCGCGCATCTGGAAGACGTTGACGGCGAAGGCACGTCGGTGTTCTTTGACTACCCGCCGCACCCGAGGACCATCGCCCACACGGTCAAGGGATTCGACGACGTCGCCCGGCTGGGCGCGCAGGTGACGATCTTCCGGCTCAGCAGCGATCCGGGTCTGGCCCGGTTCATCGATCAGGTCGCGCGACGGGTGGAGGGCAGAGTCGTGGTGCCCGATCTGGACGGGTTGGGTGCCGCGGTCGTCGGCGACTATCTCCGTTCTCGGAGGAGACGCTAAGGGGCCTTGCGCTTCTTGCGCTTGACGCCGACGCTGCCCCACAGCGAAAACCCGCGGATTCGCACGCACGGCGCTCCGGGCGTGCCTTCGCCGACGACGCTCTGGTCAAACGTGCCCATCACACCCACCCCGTGCAGGTCCACGTTCACCTCCGGCGGCACCAGGATGGTCTGGCCGCCCATGATCGAGTACGAGTGGATCTCCACCTCGGGTGAGGTGAAATCGGCGTACCGCAAATCCACCACACCGCCGCCGAACAGAGCAACGGTCGTCATGCGCTTGGGGACGTTCCACCGGCCGCGGCGTTCGAAGCCGCTCATGATCGCCAACAGCAGGGTTGACGGAGCAGGCCTGCACGGACCGCCACCGCGGGCCCGAGTTACGGCGCCAGGGAGGTCAGCGCTGATCCTGTCGAGTTCGTCGTATGTTTGGGCGGCATACGCCCTGGTCAGCCGCTCTTCGTATTCGCTCATCGGCAGCCGGCCTTGGGCAGCGGCGTCGGTGAGCAACTGCGCCACCTGAATCCGATCGGTGTCTGCAGCACGCATCGAACCGTTCCGCGACGCTGGAGTGCTCATCAATGTCGAGCCTACGACGAACGCTGGCACATGCAACAGCGTTGGCCAAACTGTGCCCTCACTGGCCTCGGCGAAGCAGATAGCCAAGCAAACCAAACACCCCCGCCGGGGTCTCCGGCGGGGGTGGTCGGTTCAAGTCGTTCTATTCGGCAGGCCAGGCCTTCTCCCACGCGCCACCATTGATGGCCTCTACGCCCGACTCCCATGCACCCTTTCCATCCGTGGCATCACCATTCGTTGATTCAAAGAACGGCTCCCACGGACCATTTGCGAAGACGTCGGTCCAGATAGTGCAGGGTGAGCACTCAAAGTCAACTGCGGGTTGGGCAGACGCGGGTGCCGCGAAAATCAGGCCGGCGGCGCCGACGGCCCCGGCGACAGACCCGGCGGCCACAACAAGAATTCGTTTCATGAAGTCTCCTAAGTTCCTGGTGTCAGAGGGCGCCGTACGCCCAGCTAACACAGCGTAGCTTGTCAACCCCAACTTTGCACCACTTTGCTCGACCAGGTGGAAAGAACATGGTCCCTGATGGAGAGCAAATGGTCCGGAGCGATCCGGAGGTTGAGACTGGTCCGTGCCGCCGGATCGCCGCTCCCCGCAAAAGCCCAGGTGGTCACCTATGTCGCGGCGGCGGCGCTCAACGTCATCGGCGGTTCGGCGTCGCTAGCCCCGCCGTCACGAAAGAACATTCTCTTCGGACATCTCTGCAACGGTTACCGCACCTCACGGCGCACCACCGACCGATTTGTGGCAAAGTCGCACTTCCTGCTCCTATCAATTTGCCCAGTGCGGCGGCCGCTTCTGCAGAAACGCCATCATGCCTTCGCGCGCCTCCTCGGAAACGAACAACCGCGCGGACTCCTCGGTCAGCTCGTCGGCGTGGCGGTCGAACGCTTCAAGAATGGCAGCGGTTGTCAAGGCTTTGGAGGCGGCCAGCCCTTGCGGCGACGCCTTCCCAATTTCGGCGGTCAGCGACGCCACCGTGGCCTCGACATCGTCGGCGGCGACGGTGATCAGCCCGATGTCTGCGGCCTCGGCGGCCCCGAACTTCTCCCCGGTGAGGAAGTAGCGACCCGCGGCGCGCGCGGTCATCTTCGGCAGCAGGGTCAGCGAAATGATTGACGGGGCAACGCCGATGCGAGCCTCGGTCAACGCGAACGTGCTGGCCGGTCCTGCGACCGCGATGTCGCAGGCGCCGACCAGGCCAAGGCCCCCCGCGCGCACGTGCCCATCGACGGCGGCGATCACTGGCATCGGCAGCTTGAGGATGCGGCGCAGTAGGTTCGTCAGTTCGTGGGCCCGGCCAACGGCAACGTCGCCGGAATCGCGGCCCGCGGCTTCCGCGAGATCCGCTCCGGCGCAAAAGGTTCCGCCGGTGTGATCGAGCACAACCGCCCGCACTCCGGACTCCTCGGTGGCGTCGGTCAGGCCCTGATGCAGCTGGTTGACCAGTGCAGTGGACAACGCGTTGCGGTTGTCCGGCGAATCGAGCGTGAGCCGGGCGATACTTCCCCTGACGCTGTAGTGGACCAGAGAGCTCATCAGTACGAGCGTGGCAGACCCAGGGACGTCTGCGCTACGAAATTGAGAACCATCTCACGGCTCACCGGGGCGATGCGGGCCAGCTTCGACGCGGTCACCGCCGCGGCGATACCGTACTCCTTGGTCAGCCCGTTGCCGCCCAGCGACTGCACGGCCTGATCGACGGCGCGCACCGACGCCTCAGCCGCCGCATACTTGGCCATATTCGCCGCTTCGGCCGCGCCCGCGTCGTCACCGATGTCGTAGAGCGTCGCCGCCTTCTGCATCATCAGCTTGGCCAGCTCGATCTCAATGTGATTCTGCGCCAACGGGTGCGACAGCCCCTGATGCGCACCGATCGGAGTCTTCCACACCTGACGGGTCTTCACGTAGTCGACGGCCTTGTTGATCGCGAACCGGCCCATGCCCAC
>JBKOYU010000955.1:0-3272 GCA_046725575.1 Actinomycetota bacterium
CTTCGACACCATCGAGTTCAAGGCCCGCGACGGCCTCAAGCTGAACTTCAAACGGCTCAAGCCCGCGTCGGGGGTTAAAGGGCAACCGCTGCTGATGGTCGCCGGGACGGGTACCCGCGCCAACCTCTGGAACCCGCCGACCGACAACCTGCTGAAGCAGTTGACGAAGGCGGGTTTTGACCTGTGGATGCTCAACTGGCGCTCCAGTATCGACCTTCCCGCAGTCCGGTACACGCTCGACGACGCAGCGGTGCTCGACATGCCGAGGGCGGTCCAAGAGGTACGCGAGCGGACGAGTGCCAACAAGATCAAGGCCCTCATTCACTGCCAGGGCTCGTGCGCGTTCATGATGGCGATCACCGCGGGGCTCCTCCCTGACGTGTCGATGGTGATCTCGAACTCGTCGGCGCTGCACCCGGTCATGCCGTGGCACGCGCGGCTGAAACTTCCACTCGCCGTTGCCTTTTTGAACCGCGAGAAGGTCACCGGCATCAATCCGCAGTGGGGCCTGCACGCGCCACGGCTGCTGCCCAAGATCCTCGACTGGTACGTCAAGGCCACGCATGACGAATGCGACAACGCGGTGTGCAACCACACCAGCTTCATGTACGGGTACGGACACCCCACCCTGTGGCGCCACGAGAATCTCAACGACGCCACCCACGAATGGATCAAGGGTGAGTTCGGCCAGGTGCCGATGTCGTATTACGGTCACATCGCGGACTCGTCGGCGGCGGGCGAGATGGTGTCGACAGGGAAGTACCCCGAGCTGCCGCCGCTGTTCACCGCCGAAGCGCCACAGACCGATGCGCGCTTCGTCTTCATGACCGGAGACAGGAACCAGACCTTCCTGCCGATCGGTATGGGCCGCACCTTCGAATACTTCGAGCGGCATGCGCCCGGCAGACACACCTTCCAGAAGTTCGCCGGCTACGGGCATCTCGATGTGTTCTTGGGTCAGTACTCGCACCGTGACGTCTTCCCGTTCATCCTCGACGAATTGAGCAAGCCATGGTGATGGAAGCGAATCCCGCCGAGAGTGCGGAACCGGTCGCGACGCTGACGGTGGACGAAGTGCGCGCGAAGCTGCGGGTGTCCCGTCCGGGTTTGCGTTTCAGCGAAGTGATGACCGGGATGATCACGATGGGCATCACGGATCCCGTTGACGGGTATAAGAATGACGCCGCCATAGCCATGCGGTTGCACGCCACCGTCACGCTGCCGAACCTCCCTGCGTTCATCAAAGATCCCAACCACAAAGGACAGTGGCTCGCGGCGGGTTCGATACCGGTGCTGGGCGGTGACGTAATCGACATGGGCGATGGCGATTTCGGGCTTTTCCGCCGCGCGATCCGGGCAGGCAATGGCGTGCGCGAGCTGGTGTACGACACCACCATCTCGGTGGGTGGTCAGCAATACAAGATGCGCGGGCGCAAGTACGTCGAACCGTCGCCGCCGTGGCGGGTGTGGCCAGCGACCACAACGCTCTACGTGCAACTGTTCCGTGCCGGCGACGAACCCGGCGAGCCGGCTGCGGCGGGAGTTCTTCGGTTGACGCTGTGGGCGTTTCTCCGGCAGCTCCTATCGATGGAGGTCATCGGCGACTTCTCGGTATTCGACAGGTGGCTTCACAAGCTGTCGTTCTACCGGTTCTTCGTGCGGTCACTGGTCAACACCTACATCAAGGGCCGACGGTGGTAAGCGCGGAGGAGCGCGCCGACGTCGTCATCGTCGGCAGCGGGTTCGGAGGTGCCGTCGCGGCCAGCCGGCTCGCCCCCACCGGACGAAGTGTGGTGGTGCTCGAACGCGGGCGCGACTGGTCGCAGACGAAGACACCCCAGCGGGTCCGCGACTACCTGTACTCCAGCAGGATTCCGCACTGGCTCAACGGCTGGCTGGATATCCGTTTCCTGGATCAGATGGTGGTGGCCACCGGCGCCGGGGTCGGCGGCGGCTCCCTCATCTACGCCAATGTGTGCGTGGACGCGCCACCCGTCGTTTTCCGCACCGGCTGGCCGTCGCAGATCACCGCCGACGAGATGCAGTGCTACTACCCACGAGTCGCCGAAATGCTGCATCCGCAACAGATTCCGGCGGGACAGGTCAACCCCAGGATGAGTCTGCTGGAAAAGGCAGCAGCCGAAATGGGAGTGGCGCTGCGGTATCGCCCGCTCCCTCTGGCGGTGGCGTTTGACGAGACCGTGGGTGACACCGGCAACGAGCCGTGGCGCGATCCCAGCGCGTATGCGTCCGGTACGTGCGTGCACTGTGGCAACTGCGTGATCGGTTGTGAACACGACGCCAAGAACACGCTCGACAAGAACTACCTCAACGAGGCGAAAAAGCACGGCGCAGAGATTCGGCCGCTGTCGATGGTCACCCACATCGAGGAGGGGCCGGACGGCGCATGGCGCGTGCACTACCTCGATGTCGATGCGGGTCTGGGGCGCCGCAAGCGCCAAATCGCCGGAAAGATAGTGATTCTCGCGGCGGGGTCCATCGGATCCACCGAGATCCTATTGCGCTCGCGCGACGGATTCCGCACGCTGAAGAACCTTCCCCGGGCGCTCGGAAGGGGCTGGAGCCCCAACGGCGATTTCCTCACCCTGGCCCGGTACCGCAACGGGCGCCCGCTGGAGCCCACCAAGGGTCCCACCATCGGCGGGGTGATCGACTTTCTCGACGGCGTCGATCTGCCCGACGACAACATGGTCGGGTACGACGGCCGGATCTACGTCGAAGACGGCGGTCTGCCGAACTTCGGCGCGCATCTACTGAAGTCCTGGAAGGACGCCGGTGGCCTGAAGGGACGGCTATACCGGAAAGCCAGCTCCCTCACCGATTTCAGCGACATGATCCCGTGGTTCGGCCAGTCGATCGACGCCGCGGACGGCGAGTTCTCGCTTCAGAGTCCGCTCAAGTTCTGGCACGCCAGGACACGGCTGGACTGGAATCCGCACCGCTCGGTCGGTGCGCTGGACACGTTCAAGGATGTCCATGTGGCGATGACGCGTGCGACGGGCGGTAAGCCGATCCCGTTGGCCACGTGGAGCCGCCTGCGGATGCTGGTCACACCTCATCCGCTTGGCGGTTGCAACATGGCGGCCGCGGCGGGGGCTGGGGTGACCAACCACATGGGCGAGGTGTTCGGTTACGACAATCTGTTCGTGATGGACGGATCGGTCATCCCGAGGGCGATCGGGCGAAATCCGTCCAAGACAATCGCGGCGGTCGCCGAACGCAGTTGCGAGAAGCTGCTCGAGGAGCTACCC
>JBKOYU010001093.1:0-4272 GCA_046725575.1 Actinomycetota bacterium
GTTCGGCTCATGGGGCAACGCCGTGGCGTCGTGCATCTACCTGGTGGCGCTGTTGATCGAGCTGTTCTGGTGGGCGAAGTGGCGGGACGAGCTACTGGCCAACGGCGATCGGGCGGCTGACATCGCTGCGCACATCGTGGAAAAACAGGCTGCGGGCGGCACCGATCTCTGACTAAAGTCAGAGATATGACCGCGGAGATGGTGGCGCAGGTCCGGCGGTTCAATCGGACCGTCACGCAGCGCATCGGCGTGCTCAACGAGAATTTCCTGGCCAGCGACCGTTCGCTCGGCCAGAACCGGCTGCTCTGGGAGATCGGAGTCGACGGCTGCGACATCCGCTCGCTGCGAGAACGCCTCGACCTGGACTCCGGCTACGTCAGCAGGCTGCTGCGCGCGCTGGAGACCGCCGGCCACGTCGTCGTCGAGCCGAGCCCGACCGACGGACGCATCCGTATCGCGCGGCTCACCGCGGGGGGACGCCGCGAGCTCGCTGAGCTCGACCGGCGCTCCGACGACGCCGCCGCGGCGATCCTGCAACCACTCAACGACCGACAGCGGACCAAGCTGGTCACCGCCATGGCGGAAGTCGAACGCCTGCTGACCGCTTCGACGGTCGAGGTCCGCGAATGCGATCCCCGCCACAGGGACGCCCGGTTCTGCCTCCAGACGTACTACGACGAGCTCGCCATTCGGTTCCCGGACGGCTATGACCCCGCCACCAGCCCGGTCGCCGACGCCGAAATGACGCCGCCCGCAGGGCTTTTGCTCGTCGCATCGCTACACGGCGAGCCCGTCGGCTGTGGGGCGCTGATCTTCTGTCCCGACGCCGTCGGCCTGGTGAAGCGGATGTGGGTGGCGCGCGCTGTTCGCGGGCTAGGGCTGGGCCGCCGCCTGCTCCGCGAGTTGGAAGGTCGCGCCCGCGCCCGGGGTGTCCAGCTGATGCGGCTGGAGACCAAAGACGTGCTGACCGAGGCAATCCGGATGTATGAGACGTCCGGCTATCGCGAGGTCGACCCCTTTAACGACGAGTTCTACGCCGACCACTGGTTCGAAAAACCGCTCAGCTGAACACGTCGTTGAGCGTCACCGTCTGCAGGTCGCGGCTGGCGATCAGCTGGCTCAATTGGTTGTAGCAGTGCGTAATGGTCGGCAAGTTGGCGTGGGCCAAGACGATCTGCTGCGGTGCAAAAGAACGCGTTGCGGACGCGACGAGGTCGGCCTCGGTTTCCGGGAGCGAATCACCGACGGTGCCGCTCCACAGCGTGACGGTGGTGTAGCCCAGATCGGCGGCCACTCGATCGGTGTCGGGGGTGTGCACGCCGTAGGGCGGCCGGAAGTACGGAGTGCCGTCGCCGCCGTAGGTGTTGCGCAGGAAGTCCGCGTTGTGCTGGATCTGGTCGCGGACCGCGGTCAGGCTGATCCGGTTGAGGTGCGGGTGGGACCAGGTGTGGTTGGCCATCTGAATCTGGCCGGAGTCCACCAGGGGCCGCAGCGCCGCCGCGTTGTCCGACCACGACGCGTTGACGCCGTTGACGAAGAACGTCAGCCGGGTTCCGGTGTCGCGGCAGAACTGGCCGAACGAGGCGACGACCGCGCTGCTGACGCCATCGTCCACGGTGAGGGCCAACTGATTGCCGTCACCGGGCAGCCTTGTCAGCACGCCGACGGGCGCAGGCACTCGTACCAGCGGATCCGTCAGCCGGACCGCGCCCGCCACGGGTGGCCGGGTGATAGCCACGATGACTCCCGCCGCGACTGCGGCCAACATGGTGCGGCGATTAACCCCCGTCATGGTTGCATGGTAGATCTCGCCAGCCAATTCGCTTCTGCGCCTTTGCTTCTCGTTTCCTGTCAAACCGCTGTACGGCTTCGCGGTCCCAGTCCGTGTCGACGTGTAACGCTAGGGCCCGACCGGGGCACTACAGGGCGGAAAGGAGCCAGAATGTCCGATGGTTTCGACGAGGTCTACGTCGATACCCGCCGCCAGCTGCGCGGCGCCGCCGAAAGCCTGATCGCAGGGCCGCAATACCGGGCGACGGGCACCATCCGGCTCGCGGTGCGCCCCGACGGGTTCCCGGGCGTGGCAATTCCCCTGACCGTGCATGGCACCGAGCTGACCTGGCCCAACAGCGCCGCCGCGTTGGCCGGACCGGTCGACACGCTGGCCGATGCCGCCGGCGACGACTACCACCCGACGCCCTACGCCTACGTCGGGCCATGGACTCAGCGCACCGGCCCATTCTGGAACGCGCCATTCGGGGCGCTGTACCCGCTGGACCCCGCATACGATGTCGACGCACTCACGTCGCACATCACCGAGTTCTTCCAACGCGGCCGAAGGGAATTGTGATGACAGCTTTTGATACCGACTTCAGCGGCCTTCGGGCACTGTTCATCAACTGCACGCTGAAACGGTCGCCCGAGATCAGCAACACCCAGGGCCTCATCGACATCAGCACCGGAATCATGGAGAAGCACGGTGTCGAGGTGGATGTGGTCCGCGCCGTCGACCACGACATCGCCACAGGAGTCTGGCCGGACATGCGCGAGCACGGGTGGGCCACCGACGACTGGCCCGCAATCTTCGAGAAGGTGCTGGCGTCCGACATTCTGGTACTCGCAGGCCCGATCTGGTTGGGCGACAACAGTTCTGTGATGAAGCAGGTGCACGAGCGTCTATACGGGGGGTCGCACCTGCTCAACGACGCCGGCCAGTATCTGTACTACGGCCGGGTCGGTGGATGTTTGATCACCGGCAACGAGGACGGCGTCAAACACTGTGCGCAGAACGTGCTCTACACGCTGCAACACATCGGCTACACGATCCCGCCGCAGGCCGACGCCGGCTGGATCGGCGAAGCTGGGCCTGGACCGTCGTATCTGGATCCCGGATCCGGCGGCCCGGAGAACGACTTCACCAACCGCAACACCACGTTCATGACGTGGAATCTGATGCATCTGGCCCGGATGTTGAAGACGAGCGGGGGCGTTCCTGCCTACGGAAACATCCGATCGGGTTGGGATGCCGGATGTCGCTACGACTTTGCCAATCCCGACTACCGATGAGCGACTACCGTGAACGTGATGGCCGAAACAGTCGACGAGTCAGCGCTGATCGCCGCGCTTCGTGACGGCGACGAAGCCGCGTTCGCCCAGTTGGTCGACCAGCACACACCCTCCATGTTGCGGGTGGCCCGCGGATACGTGCCCAGCCGCGAGATCGCCGAAGAGGTGGTCCAGGAAACGTGGATCGCGCTGCTCAAGGGCATCGAGAACTTCGAGGGCCGATCCTCTTTGCGCACTTGGCTTTTCGCCGTGATGATCAACATCGCCAAGGCGCGCGGTATACGTGAGCGCCGCGACGCCGACGCGGCGATCGCGGCGTACACCGGCGGCACCGTCGACCCGGCGCGCTTCCGCACCTCCGACGACCCCTACCCGGGACATTGGAGGCAAGGCGAGGAACCGTCTGCGTTCCCGGAAACCCCCGAGGGTTCGGTGCTCGGCAATGAATTGGTCGACGTCGCCCGCCGCGAACTCGACAAGCTGCCCGACCGGCAGCGGATGGTCGTCACGCTGCGCGACATGCTCGGATTCGACTCCAGTGAAGTGTGCGAACTGCTCGACATCAGCGTCGCCAACCAACGGGTGCTGTTGCACCGCGGCAGGGCCGCGGTTCGGCAGGTGCTCGAAGACTATCTAGAGGACCGCTCATGAATACCGGACCGATCGACTGCAACGAACTCGTCGAGCTGGTCACCGCCTACCTCGACGGGTCACTCGATCTGGAAACCCGTGCACGTTTCGACATGCACCTGCTCGAGTGCGACGGCTGCGAGAACTACCTGCAGCAGTTCCGTGAAACAGTGCGGACTATGGGCAAGATCCGCGACGACGAACTCGACCCCGCGTTCCGTGGCCGCCTGCTGAACGCCTTTAAAGACTTCCGTGCGTAAAACGGAATCGAATCGGCACTTCTAGGTGTTGCACCGTCTCGTGAATAACCGCATCGGTGACCTGTTTAGCCCGCTCACGGTCAAGTCCCTCACTATCCCGAATCGATTCGCGATGGCGCCGATGACCCGTAAGGCCTCGCCCGGCGGCGTGCCCGGACCGGACGTCGCCGCGTACTACGCCCGCCGCGCCGCCGGCGGTGTCGGGCTGATAATCACAGAGGGCATCCGGCTGGCGCATCCGTCGGCGGGCTGGCCGTACAGCATCCCGACAATTGCCGGCGACGAGGTGCTCGCGGGCTGGCGCGCTGTCACCGAC
>JBKOYU010000261.1:0-2243 GCA_046725575.1 Actinomycetota bacterium
CATGCGCACCAGGATGTAGCCCGGCAGCACCTTGCGGTTGACCTGCTTGCGCTGGCCGTTCTTGATCTCGGTGACCTCTTCGGTGGGCACCTCGACCTGGAAGATGTAGTCGCCGACGTCGAGGTTCTGCACGCGGGTCTCAAGGTTGGCTTTCACCTTGTTCTCGTAGCCGGCGTAGGAATGGATGACATACCAGTCGCCGGGCTTGAGACGCAGCTCTTTCTTGAGCGCGACGGCCGGATCCTCTTCCGCGTCTTCCGGAGCCGCGGCGGCGGCGACATCAGACTCCGCAGCGGCGACCTCGGCGGGTGCCGCGTCGGCGTCCTCGCTCACCGGGTCGACGTTGGTCTCGTCGGCCGACGAGGTCCCAGCCTCAGCGTCGGAGTCGACGTTGGTCTCGTCGATGACGTCGACACTCTCGGCCGAAGGCGATTCGCCCTCGAAGGAAGTCACTTGTCAGTCCTCTCTAAATTCTGCTCTTCGCGCAAGCGCTCATCGCCAGTTCGCTCTGTCAGCCGAACACCAGCATCACGAGCTTGGCCAGGCCCAGGTCGGCCAGGCCGATCAACGCCACCATGAACGCCAGGAAGACCAGCACCACGGCGGTGTAGTTGATCATCTGCTTGCGGTTCGGCCAGATGACCTTGCGCAGCTCGGCGACGACCTGCAACAGGTAGTTCCAGACGAAGGCGAACGGGTTGCGCGACGGCCGCTCGGCAGCCTTCTTCGCGATCTTTGTCGCGGTGCCTGTGCCGTTCTTCGTGGGAGCGGCCTTGGTGCCGGTCGCCAAGTCGACGGCCTCGCTGTCGGCGTCGACCGCGCCGCGCCGCGACCGCTTGCCCGTCGGGCGCGCCGGCCGGGTCACCACGGCGGTCTGCCCGCGGCTGTCACCCGTGCTGTCGGTAACGCTGTCGGTTACGGTGCCAGCCTCACTGCCGGTGCCTGCGGAGCCGGCACCATCGCGCTCGTCGCTCACCGCATGCCTTTCGTCTGGTTCTGTGGGTCACCTTCCAGTGTCCACGCTTGTCGAGTATTCAGTTGAGCAGGGGCGACAGGACTTGAACCTGCAACCTGCGGTTTTGGAGACCGCTGCTCTGCCAGTTGAGCTACGCCCCTTCGAGGTTGGCAGGCCAACCTGCACGCGTTCGGGGCTCACACAATTTGCGCGCTCCCCGTTCGGCCGATTTTTCAAACCGACGGACAGCGCGCTGGACTGGGAAAACCCCGAGGTCCGAGTGTAGCGCGCGCCCGGTCCGAGTTACTAATCCGCTTTCTGGCCGTTCTCGCTGACGGCGGTCCGCACGACCTGCCCCGTCTCCGGATCCCATTTCGCCGAGATCGAGTTGTCGCCCTCGTGGCCCATCAGCGTGGTGTAGGACTCCATCACGACCTCGCCGTTCGCGTCGGTGAGAACGTTGCGGGTAGTCACGATGTCGGCGCCGAACCGCTCGTCGACGGTCTCGATGTACATGGTCCCGGTCAGCGCATCACCGTCCTTGATAGGCCGGTGGAACCGGAACTTCTGGTCCACCTGGACGATCTGCATGGTCTCCATGCCGACGTCGACGTGCTGGAAGAAGTGCCGCTGAATCATCACCGCGAAGATCGACATGAATGTCGGCGGCGCGATGAGCGCGCTGTGACCGAGTTCAGCGGCCGCGGCCTCGTCGTGGGTGGCCGGATCGTGGGCCTTGACCGCATGTGCGTACTGACGGATCTGCTCGCGACCCACGACGAACGTGTCGGGGTACTTCCACACCATCCCGCGGATGTCTGCTTTGAGAGCCATGGTTTACGCCAACTTCGCGGTCGCGACTGCGCGGCCGAAGATCTTCTTTCCCCCCGAAGTGGCCGATAGTGCGATGGTCACCGATTTGGTCTCAGGCTCAACGGATTTCACCCGACCATTGAACACGATTTCGGCGCCGACGCCATCGTTGGGCACCGGCACGACGGCGGTGAACCGCACGTTGTACTCGGTGACCGCCGCAGGATCGCCCACCCACGAAGTGACGTAACCGCCGCCCAGACCCATGGTCAGCATGCCGTGCGCGATCGCGGTGTCCAGGCCGACTTGCTTGGCAATGTCGTCGTCCCAGTGGATCGGGTTGAGGTCGCCGGACACGCCGGCGTAGTTGACCAGGTCCTGCCGCGTCAGCGGGATCACTTTCTCGGGAAGCTGGTCGCCCACCTTCACCGAATCGAACTCACGCAATGGCATCTGAAAAACCCTCTTCTCCCTC
>JBKOYU010000995.1:0-3932 GCA_046725575.1 Actinomycetota bacterium
CTTGGTGACCATGACGACCACCAAAACCACGCCAGTGAAGCAGGCGCCGAATGCGTTGATGGCCCGCGCGCGGTGAATTCGGTACCGCTCTGCGGCAGCCTCGGTGTCGCGCAACATCCGATTCCAATGCGACACCATGCCCGTCTGGCAGAGCGTGAAAGACGTGAATACACCGAGAATGTAGAGCTGGATCAACCGAGTCGTCGAGCCATCGAAGGCGTAGATCAACCCGCCCGCGATCACCGCTAGCAGGATGATGCCGTTCGAGTAGGCGAGCCGGTCGCCGCGCGTATGTAGCTGCCGGGGCAGGTACCGGTCCTGGGCAAGGATCGAGCTGAGCAGCGGAAAGCCGTTGTAGGCGGTGTTGGCCGCGAGGATCAGGATCAGCGCCGTCGCCGCCTGCAGGTAGAAGAACATGAAACTGTTGTTGCCGAACACCGCGGCGGCGACCTGGGCGATCACCGTGCGCTGGGCCTCGCTGTTGCAGTCACCGCGAAATCCTATGAGGTCACAGGTGTTTTCGACGTAGTGGACGTGCCCGATCAACGCGAGCGCGGTGACGCCGGTGAACATCGAGATCGATAACAGGCCCATCGCCGTCATGGTTCGGGCGGCGTTGAGCGCCTTGGGTTTCCGGAATGCCGGCACGCCGTTGGAGATCGCCTCCACCCCGGTGAGCGCGGTGCAGCCGGACGAGAACGCGCGCAGTGCCAGGAGTGATATCGCCAGGGTATTCAGTCCGACGTGTTCCGCGTGGATGCCGTAAGCGGCACTCTCGGCTTGTGGCGCATCACCGAGCAGTGTGCGGACCAGGCCGAGGACAATCATCGCCAACACTCCGACGATGAAGGCATACGTCGGGATCGCGAATGCTCGCCCTGACTCGCGCACGCCTCGCAGATTCATCGCTGTCAGCAACAAGACGAACCCGATGTTGACCACGACGCGATACGGGTTCAGCTCGGGAACCGCCGAGATGATGTTGTCCACGCCCGCGGCAACCGAGACGGCCACCGTCATCACGTAGTCGACCAGTAACGCCGCAGCCACCACCAGCCCGGCGCGCGGGCCGAGGTTTGTGGAGACCACTTCGTAGGAGCCGCCGCCGCTGGGGTAGGCCTGTACCACCTGGCGGTAGGACATCACGACCACGGCAAGGAGCAGCACCACCGCCGCCGCGATCCACGGCGTGAGATAGAGGTACGCAAGCCCACCGAGGGTCAGGATCAGCAGGATCTCTTGGGTGGCGTAGGCCACCGACGACAACGGGTCGCTTGCGAAGATCGGCAGGGCGATCCGCTTCGGCAGCAGCGTATGCCCGAGTCGGTCGCTGCGGAACGGTCGGCCGACGACCAGTCGCTTGAGCACGGATGTCGGTGACGACACGGCCAGAGCCTAGTTTCGATTTCCCCAACGGTGCTTGCCGCAGCCCGTATAGATTTCGTAAAAGTGCAGCTAGCCAGCGTATGGATACCGTTAGGCCGTCTTCACCGCACCAGTCTTGTCTTCTAGCCTTCGGCGAATGCCCGCTACCGGTGAACCACACCCAGTGCCGAATCTGATTGAGCTGGTCAGCCACGCACACGTGCTCGAGGTACTCGACGCGCTCAACGACGGGCCCATGACCCTTGCAGACTTGAGGACTCATGTGCACGCCGGCCGGCGCCGACTAGCCGCGGCCCTGAGACTTGTCGGGGCTCGTGGACTGGTGACGAGGAACGACAGCGGATGCTGGGACACCGAACCGCCCGCCGATGCGGTATATCGACACACTGACCTTGGCCGTGTGGTTGTCGAGGCACTAACGTGCTACTCGTTCTGGACGGCAATGTACGACGGCACCGAGGCGGCGAAGGGTCACTCCTGGAATCGGTAGCCCATCCCGGCCTCGGTGAGTAGATGGACCGGCCGCGACGGGTCGTCCTCGAGCTTGCGACGCAACTGCGCCAGATACACGCGCAGATAGTGGGTCTCCTTGGCGTAGGCCGGTCCCCACACCTCCTTGAGCAGCTCCTCGCGGCCGACGAGTTTCCCGCGGTTGCGCACCAGTATCTCGAGCATGCCCCATTCGGTCGGGGTCAGGTGGACCTCCGTACCGTTCTTGGTGACCCTCTTGGCGGCCAGGTCGACGCTGAACGACGACGTTTCGATCACGGGTTCATCGGTGTCGGACGCGGCGGCACCCCGCCGCACAGCGGCCCGCAACCGGGCCAGGAATTCGTCCATCCCAAAGGGTTTGGTGACGTAGTCGTCGGCGCCGGCGTCGAGCGCCTCGACCTTGTCCGACGAGTCCGTGCGCGCCGACAGCACGATCACCGGCGCCGTCAGCCAGCCGCGCAGCCCGCCCAGCACCTCGATACCGGACATGTCGGGCAGCCCGAGGTCCAGCACGATGACGTCGGGCCGATGATCGGCCGCCGAGCGCAGCGCCTCTTCACCGGTGGCCGCGGTGGTGACTTCGTAGCCGCGCACCGACAGGTTGATCCGCAACGCACGCAGGATCTGTGGTTCGTCGTCGATGACCAGCACCCTGGTCTTCTGCGGGGTCATGCCGAGCCGTCCTTTGGCGTTGCGGCCAGGTCGATTTCGACGGTGAGCCCACCGCCGGGGGTGTCGGTCGCGGAGATGGTGCCGCCCATCGCCTCGACGAAGCCGCGGGCTACCGAGAGGCCAAGGCCGACGCCGATGCTGGTGTCGTGGTCACCGAGCCGCTGGAACGGTGCGAACAGCTGGTCCTCGGTGCCCCGCGGAATGCCAGGGCCCTCGTCGACAACGGCGATCAGCACGCGTTCGCCGACCTGGCCCGCCGTCACGCGGATCGGGCTGTCCTGCGCGTAGCGCAGCGCGTTGTCGATGAGGTTGGCCAGCACACGTTCGAGCAGACCGCTGTCTGCCATCACGACGGCATCGTCCACGTCGACCTTCACACGATCGACGCCCTGTCGGCGAAAACCGGTGACGCCCTTGCTGATTGCGAGCAGAGCCCGCTGCACGGTTTCCTCCAGATACACTCGTCGCAGCTCTGGCCGGAGTACACCGGCGGCCAGCCGGGACGAATCCAGCAGGTTGCCGACGAGTGCGGTGAGCTGGTCGATGGACTCCTCAATGGTGGCGAGCAGTTCGGCGGTGTCCTCGGCGGAGAAGTCGACGTCGCTGCTGCGCAGGCTGGATACCGCGGCCTTGGCGGCGGCGAGCGGTGTGCGCAGGTCGTGGCTGACGGCCGACAGCAGCGAGCGCCGCAGTTCGTCGGCCTGCGCGATCGCCTCGGCCTTGCTGGCCTCTTCGGTCAGTTCGCGCTGCTTGACCAGCCCCGCTGCCTGTTTCGCGACGGCACTCAGCACCCGGCGGTCGCGGGCGGCCAGCTTGCGCCCGGCCATCAGCAGCCAGAACTCGTCGTCACCGACCTCGATTGCGGTGTCGGCGGTGTCGACGTCGACACAAGGATCCTTGCCCACACACCCGACGATGCCCGTGCCTTCCCGCAGCAGGCTGACGGCGCGCTGTGAATAGGTTTCGCGTACCCGCTCCAGCAGGGTGTCCAGGTCCGCGCCGCGCAGCACCGATCCGGAGAACAACGCCAGCAATTCGGCCTCCTGCGACGCCCTCTTGGCTTCGCGGGCCCGGCCGGCGGCTCCGTCGACAAGTGCGGCGACCGCGATAGCGACCAACAGCAGCACCACAATGGTGACCGCACTATCGGGTTCGGCGATCACAAACGTGTGTCGCGGCTCGGTGAGGAAGTAGTTGAGCAGCAGCCCCGACAGCAGCGCTGACAACGTAGCGGGAGCCACGCCGCCGAGCAGCGCGACCAACAGCACACCGATGAAGAACAACGCACTCTCGCCGCCGATGCCCATGAAGCGGTCGAGCCAAGAGACGATGATTGCGCAGATCGCCGACGGAACCACAAGCGCGGCAAGCCAGGACGTCGC
>JBKOYU010000810.1:0-3971 GCA_046725575.1 Actinomycetota bacterium
GCTCTTCGGTCACCGCCTGTCCGAAGCGACGACTACGCACCAAAGCGAGCATCGCCCAGCCCACCGGCGTATCGACCGGTGTCGTCGGGCGGTCGGTGGCCAACGGCCCCAACCCGAACGACGCCAACACCCCCCACGCCAACCTCGCCCACGGTCGAAGTGGTGAGCTCTTCGGTGGCGGCCGAGACGGTTTGACTCGCAAGCTCCGTCGAGGCCGGCGGCGCCGTGCTGGCCACGGCTGGCTGCTCCACCGGCATCCGAATCTTCGGCGCAACGATCGAAACCGGCGCGGCCGCCACCGGTGCGCTCACCACGCTTTGGCCATGGACCCGCGTCGAAGCGGCCGGCTGTGACGCCTCAATACTGCTGGTCGGTGTGTTCACCACCGCCACCGGCGAACTCATCTTCGACGACGACTTCCGCGCAGTCCCCGGCTCCACCTTGTTCTCCGTAACAGGTGGCCCCGCCTCGGGATGCGCGGTACCGGTGGCAGGTGCCACCGCGGGGAGGTCGGCGGCTGAGGTGATCGCACGCGATTGCGAGCCGCCGCTGCTCTGCACCACTCCGCTGCGCGGATCATCGCTCGCCGTCGACCCGATCGAGGTCGTGCCGGTGATGCTGGTCGAACTCGTAGTCGACGATGTCGAGGTCGATCCCCCACGGGGGTGCTGCTCGACGGTGGTGCATCCGACTCAGCAGGACCGGTCGATGAGGAGGCCGCTCACGCGGACGGATTAGGTAGTGGGCTACTCGAATTCGAGTTCCGAAAGCGGGCACCACGCACCGAGGCCAGTGCGGGAATCCGTGGGCGAGCCAGCCGGCTTGGGTCGGCGAACTCATCGGCGTTGTGTCGCCAATTTCGTTCCTCACTCAAGAAGAACGCCTTCGAGGCGTGAGCGGATCCGACGAAGCCGGTGGACTAGCCGGCTACACGAATCAGCGCCGCAGGCAGCACCGGCTTCGCCCCTGGGTACGCTGACGCCGATGAAGCTCGACACCAACAAGGCCTCCATCCGCGAAGCGATCGATGCCGGCCTGCTGGCGGGCGCGATCACGCTTGTCTGGCGCTCGGGCCAGGTGCTGCAGGTAAACGAACTGGGCTACCGCGATGTCGACGCCAACCTCCCGATGCAGCGCGACACGATTTTCCGTATCGCATCGATGACCAAACCGGTCACCGTCGCCGCCGCCATGACTCTGATCGACGAGGGCAAGCTTGCCCTGACCGACCCCGTCGCGAAGTGGTTGCCGGAGCTGTCGAATATGCGGGTGCTCAACTCACCGGGTGGCCCGCTGGACAAAACGCATCCGGCGCGCCACCCGATCACCGTCGAAGACCTGATGACCCACCGCAGCGGGCTGGCGTACTTCTTTTCGGTAACGGGGCCTTTGGCCAAGGCATACTCGCGCCTCTCGGCGCGGCAGAACCCGGACAAGTGGTTGGCCGAGGTGGCCGCGCTACCGCTTGAGCATCAACCCGGAGACCGACTGACGTACAGCAACTCCATTGACGTATTGGGCATCCTGCTCGAACGCATCGAAGGCAAGTCGCTGCAAGAGGTGCTCACCGAGCGGATTCTCGGTCCGCTGAACATGGTCGACACCGGATTTTTCGTGGTGCCCCGCAACCGGAGCCGTGCCGCCACAATGTACAAGCTCGAGGACGACAACACGCTCAACCATGACGCGATGGGACCACCGCCCATCACGCCGCCTCCGTTCTGCATGGGCGGTGCGAATCTATTTTCCACCGCCGACGACTATCTGAGATTCGCCCAGATGCTGCTCGCCGGAGGTGAAATCGACGGTATACGAGTGCTTTCCGAAGGGTCTGTGCGGCTCATGCGCAGTGACCGGCTGACGGACATCCAGAAACGTCACCCATTTCTCGGCATGCCTTTTTGGGTCGGTCGCGGTTTTGGCCTGAACCTGTCTGTCGTCACCGACCCGGCGAAATCACGGCAGTTATTCGGCCCAGGAGGCCTCGGCACGTTCAGCTGGCCCGGCGCCTACGGCACGTGGTGGCAGGCTGATCCGAGCGCGGATCTCATCGTGATCTATCTGATCCAGAACCTGCCAAACTTCGGCGCCGACGCGGCGGCCGCCGTGGCGGGCAACACCTCTTTGCTGAAACTTCAATCGACACAACCGAAATTCGTACGCCGGACCTATCAAGCGCTCGACATCTAGCGGCTACCCTTGCAGCCATGGCACAGCCGACCGTCCTGATAAGCGGCGCCGGCATCGCGGGGCCTGCGCTTGCCTTCTGGCTGAACAAGAGTGGTTATCGCGTAACGATCGTCGAACTGGCCGACGGCATCCGCCCGGGTGGTCAGACCGTTGATTTGCGCGGCGCAGGCGGCGATGTGGTCGAGCGCATGGGCCTGATCGACCAGATGCATCAACGCTCGCTCGATCAGCGCGGTGTCGCGTGGATCAAAGCCGATGGCAGCCGACGGGCCGAGATGCCGGTCACCGCCTTCAACGGCAATGGTCTGGTGTCCAAGCTCGAGATCCTGCGTGGCGACCTGGTCGATGTGCTGTATCAGGCGACCAAGGATCAGACCGAGTACCGCTTCAACAGCCGCATCGAGGACCTCCATCAGAACGAGGATGCGGTCCAGGCAACGTTGAGCGACGGAACAACCTTGTCTGCTGACCTGGTCGTCGGTTGCGATGGACCCCATTCAGCGGTGCGGCGCTTGGTATTCGGCCCCGAGGAACAGTTCGTCAGACCGTTGGGCGGGTACAACGCGTGGTTCACTGCGCCCGACACCGTCGGACTCGACGGTTGGTATCTGATGTATCAGGCGCCGGGCCTCAACGCGTCGATGCGGCCGTCGCATGATCCGACGCTGTGCAAGGCCGGACTGGCGTTTCGCTCCGAGCCCGTCGCCTACGACCGCCGAAATCCCGACGAGCAGCGAGCCCTGCTGGCACAGCATTTCACCGGTGCCGGCTGGCAGTGCGACGCGCTGCTGTCGGCCGCAGCCAAGGCCGATGACTTCTACTTCGACGCGTTCGCCCAGGTTCACATGCCGACGATTTCGCAGGAAAGGGTCACACTCGCGGGCGATGCCGGATACTGCGCCTCACCACTGAGCGGCATGGGCACCAGCCTCGCGCTCGTTGGCGCATACGTGCTAGCAGGCGAACTGGGACATGCGGATTCCCTTGACGCGAAACGGATTCAGACGTCACTGCAGCGCTATGAATCCGTGATGCGGCCGTATATCGACCGGTGTCAGGACCTGCCCAACGGCATCGACGGCTACCTGCCGAAGTCCGCCACCGACATTGCCGTCACCGCACAGGTGATGAGGTGGATGCAGCGCTGGCCATTTCGCCCCTTCGCCGAGAGGAAGTGGTTCACCACCGCCGACGCCGTCGAACTGCCGAACTACTGATCACCGACAGCCCTCAACACGGTTCTTCGCATGGCGTTCGTGGTTGCTCCACAGCGCTGAGCTTGGCCTCGGCGATGCGGTAGACGCCGTCCAGCGCGGCCTCGTCGACCCCGACGTACTCGCTGACCACCTCGGGCGCGACACCCGCGTCGCGCAGCCGCAGCGCGAGTGAGTACGGCAACGGAAGCTTGCGAAGTGCGCTCTCATGGGCGCTGAGTTCATCGGCCACCTCATCAGCGTGCGCCGATCACCGGGCGATGGGGTGAGTAGGTCTCTACTCGATTTTTCGCGTATCCGCGGCCGGCCCACTCAGCTGAAACGCCTAGGCCGGAGTCGCCAACGCGTGGCCGATCACGCGCGCCAATTCGTTGCGATCGCGGGCACCCACGCGTCCCGCCACCGGTAGATATGACCCTCCACTGTCCGTTCGGACAGCTGAAGCCGTTCAGCGATCTCGCGGTTGCTCACCACTGCCGGCGAGCATGACGATCTCGCGCATCCGTCCGGTAAACACCGCCGGAGCGGCGGCATCGCTGAGCGCAGGGGTGTGGACATTGCCGCACC
>JBKOYU010000095.1:0-2127 GCA_046725575.1 Actinomycetota bacterium
CATCAGCATCCAGCACTGCGCCAGTATCGCCAGCCGCGGCCGCTTGCCGTTGAAGGCGCACCCAACGCCCCAGCACTAGTTCACCAACACCAATCTCGGCCGCCACATGGGCACCGGTCGACCGGTCTTAATCACCAGGCGGGCAGCCTGCTCTCGAAACTCCGGTGTGTACATACGACGCATGCCCGACATACGGACATCCTTCCCGCGGGACCAGCAGCCCCACCAGTCAGGTGTCCACCATCAGGAGTCAACCCAGGGCAGGTCACCGATGGTCTCGATACGTCACATAGAGGCAATGTCCGGGCCGACCGCGCCAACCCAGCCCTTCGACCATGTCGGTGATCCCCGGTCCGTTCCATCAGCAAACACCACCGCTCGCCCTACCACGCATCGGGCACCACAACCGAGGTTCCTCTCGACGCGCCGCATTCTGCGCACGCTCCAGACATCCACTGGCGGTGAGGTATTAGGAATACGGCCAAATGAAATACGGCGGTTTACGGGCAGAGTCGTATTCGTCACTGTTCCAATACTTTTCGCATCCTTGAGAACGTCGTACGGATTTGACGACGATGCTGAGAACAAGCCTCTCACCGGCGGCCGCTGCGGGATAGCTGCGTTCTGTCGCGATTGCGCCGACCGCCCGCCTCATAGCCGGCTCTGCACCTCGCACGCACCAACGCGTACGCGTCGCCGTTGTACGCGACCGTCGGATCACGCCTTGGTTGACATGCGATCACGGCCGCCACCTTGCGAGCCGACACCGGGCTCAACGACTTGGCTCTAAAACGTCACGGTGACAAAACATGTTCTGTAGCAACCACCATAGCCCTACGCGATGCACCACCCTTCTCGTGGCTACGCAGTCGTTTCACGCTCTTCGGCAAGACGCTGCCCACAGATCCACGGCTGGTGAGATCTTTCACTACATTGGCTTCAGCTGTTACGCAGAGCAATTAAGGCGCAGCCCCGCCTGTTGCCGTAGCATAACCGGCACAGTCGATGCGGGCTCCCCCCTTCCGCGAGGAAGAATCACAGTCGCTGCAATCCTTTCCTCAACGTGCCAGGCGAGGACAGCCTGTTCTCGCGGCTCTAGCCCGCACTAAGCGCGCAGTCGCCCCAAACGGGACTCAAGCCATCGCCGATGCTCGAAACCTCCTGAGCGCCTTGGACACTGTCATGCTTACCCGGACAGCTGCTCGACGACGCCGGCACGTTGCAACCGCTGCGCCTTCGGAGCCTTCACGCCATTCATCTCGTTGCAGCACGGCGAGCCGGCGACACATTGCGGGCGGCCGTCACTTATCATGCCCGAATGCTCTCTGCAGCAGCGGATCTCGGAATCGTGACTGCATCACCACACCGGCCGCGACGACGGGGGACGAAAAGGGGGCTCTACGAGCAGGTCGCGGCGGAGTTCGCCGCCGAGGTAGAACGGCTGGCCTCGCTCGCGGTCGACGCGCTGGGCCTCGTCGGGTGCGGGACTGGGCGCGGTGGAGCTGGCGATCCGCACCGCGAGACCCGGCTCGGTGCTTCACTGCTGCAACAGCCTATTTGCGACTGTCATCGCGGCGCAGTCGCGCCTGTGGCCGGCTTATCTGGCGCCGGCTGCCAGCCAGTCGTCGAAGGTTGTCGGGGCGATGCGGGCGTTCTCGCCGGGCAACATAGCATTGCCGGCCATCGACTCACCGAAGACGCCCGACCAGGTGGGGACGAGCTTCACCTTGCGGCCGCGCACGTCGAGGGTAGCTTGGTCGCGGCCGCACCCAGCCGATCTCGTGCAAGTAACCGGTGAGACAGCAAACATGGCCGTGCTGGACGGGACGATGGCTGTCCGTGTCGCTCAGGCTCTGCGGGTAAAAATGAGCCGATTCGGGCACTACGGCGCGTATGCTGCAGGAGCCTTATCGCGCAGCGGCCTGCACTTCTGGCCGGTGAGATCGGATTCTGGAGCAGGACAATGTGGTTCGAAGCCTGGCGACAAGTCCATTGAGAACCTGGATCAGCTCGGTTGACCTCCCGGGACGGGGCACTACTGCCGTGTGGCAGTGTGCCGGCCCGCCTGATGCGGAGACGCTCGTCCTGCTCCACGGCGTGACGATGACCGCCGAGTTGTGCTGGTTT
>JBKOYU010001153.1:0-9591 GCA_046725575.1 Actinomycetota bacterium
AGGTCACCTATGCATCTCTTCCTGCGGTCTATCGCGGACCACCTAGCTCTCGCAGTGCACGCCGTTATCCGCAACGTCCTTGAGCCATGCGTCCACATCGCTGCCGCAGTCGACGTCGTCGTAGTTCGGCTGCCCGTTGTCGGAGGTGAACACGCTGTCGGTGCGCGGCCCGGCATCGATCCGGTCGAAGACTCCCCAGTCGTCGACCAGGTAGTCGTCGCCCCCGAGGCCCAGCTGCACCGACTTGATGCCCGCATCGTTGACGAACTTGTCCGGCCCGGACGTGCCGTTCAACAGGATCTGGCCGACGCCGTTGGCCTGACATTGCACTTGTCCCTGCATCACGTTGTCGACACAGTTGGGGTTGTTCGTCGTGATCCGACCACCGTTCTGGTCTTTGAAGATCAGCATGTTACCGCTTCGCGAGACCAGCAGATTGGGACTGTAGGAGCCGGGCTCGTACCGCAGCGAGTCACCGCCGGGGTTGGTGATTGTGGCCGCGGTGACGGCCTGCGCCGGAACGGCGCCGACGGCGAGCACTGCGCTGCCCGCCGCGATGATGAGACCGGTGCGCAAGGCCGCGCGCCGGAGGGTGGATGTGTTCATTTGGAGGTTCTCCTGGTGTTGGGCGCCCGGTGCCGGGGTGGTGGCGGGTCGCCCGATAACCATCTCCGCGCGGGACTTCCACCCGCGTCGTGGCTGCCCCCAGACCACCACCCCAGGATTAGCCGATTCGACCCGTAGGAGGGCGGGCCGCCATGACTGCGACGTCGGCCGGCGCCGCGGATCAATCACCGCTGGGGTAAGTGAGCAGCGACCAGCGATTCCAGCTGCGCCGCGACGTTGTCCAGCGCGTCTGTGCTGCGCTGGGCGCGACACATCGCCACGCTGCCCTCGACCGCGGCGACGATCAGGACGGCGACGCGGTCAGCATCGGATGCACCGTGATCGCGAAGCGACTGCGCCAAAATCGATGTCCAGTTGCCGAAGGCGGCCGCGGCTGCATCGCGCGGTGCCGTCCCATCGTCCGGCGGATCCTCGACTGAAGCTGCCAGCACGGGGCATCCTGCGCCAAAGTCGCTGTCGGTCAAGATCTTTCGCCACATCAGCAGGAACCCCCGGAGGCCGGCCAGCGGCCCTGCCCGCAACTCCTTGATCAACGCGCGGGCGGTCAGGTCGTCGGCCCACTGAACCGCTTCCGCGGCGAGCTGGTACTTGCCGCCGGGGAAGTAATGGTAGGTCGAGCCGAGCGGGGCCCGCGCGAGCTTGGCCAACTCGCGAACGCTCGTGGCGTTCAGCCCTCGTCGCCGCATCATGTCGGCCGCGCCGGCCACGAGGCGCTGCCGGGACTCCGCCTTGTTCTCGGGCACCGCCGGCCCTCCTTGCTATGACGATCGTTATAGTCTACGGTACACCAGGTTATAACGACTGTTATAGGAGGTTGTCATGCCGATGATCCAGCTGACCTTGCCCGCTGGAGTTCTCAACGCGGAGGGGCGCCGTGACGTGCAGAAGACACTCGCGACCACGCTGCTGAAGTGGGAGGGCGCACCCGACACCGCCTTCTTCTGCGCCCAGGCATGGAGCCGGGTGGACGAGGTGGCCGGCGATGCCTTCGCCGCGCTCGAGGACGGCGCGCCGCGATTCCGGCTGGATGTGACGGTGCCCGAAGGCGGGCTGTCGCAGCGCCGCAAGGAAGGACTGGTCAAGGAGGCCACCGCCAACGTGCTGGCCGCCGCCGGCCTGACCGAGGCCGACGCGCTGCGGGTGTGGGTGCTCATCCACGAACAGCCCGAAGGCACCTGGGGCGCGGGCGGCAACATTGTCCGATTCGCGGAGCTCGCCGCGCTGGCTAAGGCAGAGCGCGAAAATGCGTGAGCTGCAACTCATCCGCACCGGTCACCTCGAGTGGCGGGAACGCGAGACGCCGACCCTGCAGGACCCGCGCGACGCGTTAGTGCGGCCATTCGTCGCCGCACGCTGCGACGGCGACACCCTGCCGATTCACCGGCATGTGTCGCGGGCCATGCAGGTGGGGATGCGCGTCGGGCGGGTGGATCCGATCGTCGCAAGCATTTGCGGCCCGATCCCGTTTCAGGGCCCATTCGCCATCGGCCATGAATGCGTCGCCGAGGTGATCGAGGTGGGCCAGGCGGTCAGCGGCCTGCGCCGCGGCGACGTCGTGATCGTGCCGTGGTCGGTCTCGTGCGGCAGCTGCCGCGAATGCGAACGCGGAATCACCGCGAAATGCAGCACGACACGCACCAGCACCCTGGCCGCGTTCGGATTCGGGCCGGCGAGCGGGCCGTGGGGCGGCATGGTGGCCGATGCGCTGCGCATCCCGTTCGCCGACCACATGCTGGTCCGGGTGCCCGACGGCGTGGATCCACTGCGCGTGGCGGCCGCCAGCGACAACCTGTCCGACGCATGGCGCTGCGTGGTCCCCGTCTTGCGGCAGCGACCGGGCGGCCGGGTGCTGATCCTCGGCGGGACGGCGCAGAGCATCGGCCTGTACGCGGCCGGACTCGCCGTGCGGCACGGCGCCGAGGTCGTCGATTACGTCGACGATCGTCCCGAACGGCTGGCGATCGCCGAGAAATTCGGCGCCCGCGTGCACGCCGTTAAAAAGGGCAAGTGCACCGCGGCCGATATCCCGCGCCGCGACTACGACCTCGCGGTCGAGGGCACGTCCAGCGCCGCGGGCGTGGATGTGGCGCTGCGATCGCTGGCGCCGGGGGGCATCTGCCAACCGGTCGGCTACTACCTACCTCCGGGCACCAAGGTGCCGCTCATGCATATGTACGCCAACGACGCCACGCTGAAGATCGCCGTCTCGAGCGTCCGTGCAGTCCTGCCGGAGCTGCTGGACTTCGTGGCCGGCGACAATTTTCCGGCCGAACTTGTCACCACCCTCACCGCCGATTGGGACGACGCACCCGAGGCCTACAAGGCCCGCACCACCAAGCTGGTCCTGCACCGCCCACGGCTGGGGGAGGCGACCTAAGCCTAAGCACGAGCAGACGCAAAAGCTCCCGACACGCCGTCGCGACACGCGCTTTTGCGTCTGCTCGCCGAGATCGGCGCGTTGACATCGCACGCCCGGGCTGGTTTCATATCGGGTTATGCAGATAAATCTGGTCATTTCTACCAACTTTACGTGGATGCGATGACCGCCGTTCAGGAGCTCAACCAGGCAGGCCGCTACGAGCTGAGCCATCTGCGCTCGCTGGAAGCCGAGGCCATCCACATCATTCGCGAGGTGGCCGCGGAGTTCGAGCGGCCGGTGCTGCTGTTCTCCGGCGGCAAGGACTCCATCGTCATGCTGCATCTGGCGCTCAAGGCGTTCCGGCCGGGCCGGCTGCCGTTCCCGGTGATGCATGTCGACACCGGGCACAACTTCGACGAGGTCCTGCAGACCCGCGACGAGCTCGTCGAGGAAGCCGGCGTGCGGCTGATCGTCGCCAAGGTGCAGGACGACATCGACGCGGGCCGCGTGGTCGAAACCATCCCGTCGCGCAACCCGCTGCAGACGGTGACGCTGCTCCGCGCGATCCGCGAGAACAAGTTCGACGCCGCGTTCGGCGGTGCCCGCCGCGACGAGGAGAAGGCGCGAGCCAAGGAGAGGGTGTTCAGCTTCCGCGACGAGTTCGGCCAGTGGGACCCCAAGGCGCAGCGGCCCGAGCTGTGGAACATCTACAACGGCCGCCATCACAAGGGCGAGCACATCCGGGTGTTCCCGCTGTCGAACTGGACCGAGTTCGACATCTGGTCCTACATCGGCGCCGAGAAGATCAAGCTGCCGTCGATCTATTACGCCCACCGGCGCAAGGTGTTCGAGCGCGACGGGATGCTGCTGGCCGTGCACAAGTACCTGCAGCCGCGCAAGGACGAGGAGGTCGTCGATAAGACCGTGCGGTTCCGCACCGTCGGCGACGTCACCTGCACCGGCTGCGTGGAATCGCTCGCGGGCACAGTCTCCGAGGTGATCGCCGAGACCGCGGTGTCCCGGCTGACTGAGCGCGGTGCCACCCGCGCCGACGACCGAATCTCCGAGGCCGGCATGGAAGACCGCAAGCGGGAAGGCTACTTCTAAATGGGGCGAGCGAAGCGACGGGAGAAATAGATGACGACGTTGCTCCGACTCGCGACGGCCGGATCCGTCGACGACGGCAAGTCCACGCTCATCGGGCGGCTGCTGTTCGACTCCAAGGCGGTGATGGAAGACCAGCTCGCATCGGTCGAGCGCACCTCCAAGGAACGCGGCCACGACTACACGGACCTGGCCTTGGTCACCGACGGCCTGCGCGCCGAGCGCGAGCAGGGCATCACCATCGACGTTGCGTATCGCTACTTCGCCACGCCCAAGCGGAAATTCATCATCGCCGACACGCCTGGCCATGTTCAGTACACGCGCAACATGGTGACCGGCGCCTCAACCGCGCAACTGGCGATCGTCCTCGTCGACGCGCGCAACGGCCTGCTGGAGCAGTCCCGCCGCCACACGTTCCTGGCGTCGCTGCTGGGCATCCGGCACATCGTGCTGGCGGTCAACAAGATGGACCTGATCGGCTGGGACCAAAAGTCATTCGAGACGACTCGGGATGAGTTTCATGAGTTCGCCGCCCGGCTGGATATCCATGACGTGACGACGATTCCGTTGTCCGCGCTGTTGGGCGACAACGTCGTCACCAAGTCGGAGAACACCCCCTGGTACGACGGACCGTCGCTGCTGTCCCATCTCGAAGAGGTGTACATCGCGGGCGACCGCAACCTCGTCGACGTTCGGTTCCCGGTTCAGTACGTGATCCGGCCGCAGTCCCTCGACCATCACGACCACCGCAGCTACGCGGGCACCGTGGCCAGCGGTGTGATGCGTCCCGGCGACGAGGTCGTCGTGCTGCCCACTGGGAAGACAAGCCGCATCACTGAGATCGAGGGCCCGAGCGGGCCTGTCCAGGAGGCCTTTCCGCCGATGGCGGTGTCGGTCAGCCTGGCCGATGACATCGACATCTCCCGCGGCGACCTGATCGCGCGGCCGAACAATCGGCCGAGGGTGGACCAGGAGTTCGACGCCACGGTGTGCTGGATGGCCGACGAATCCGCATTGGAGCCGGGCCGGGACTACATCATCAAGCACACGACCCGCACCACGCGGGCCAAAGTGACCGCGCTGGATTACCGGCTCGATGTCAACACGCTGCACCGCGACAAGACCGCTACCGCGCTCAAACTCAATGAGCTGGGCCGCATTTCGCTGCGCACCCAGGTGCCGCTGCTGCTCGACGAGTACAGCCGTAACGCGGCGACGGGTTCGTTCATCCTGATTGACCCGCACACCAACGGCACGGTCGCGGCCGGCATGATCCTGCCGTTCGTCACGGCGCGTACGTCGAGTCCCAACACCGTGCGCCACGAATCGCTGTGCAACGCCGAGGACCGGCTGTCGAAGGGCCGGACCGTGTGGTTCACCGGGTTGTCGGGTTCGGGCAAGTCGTCGGTGGCGATGCTCGTCGAGCAGAAGCTGCTCGAAAAGGGAACCCCCGCTTATGTTCTCGACGGGGACAACTTGCGGCACGGTCTCAATGCCGACCTCGGGTTCTCCATGGCCGACCGCGCCGAGAACCAGCGCAGGCTGGCCCACATCGCGGCCATCCTCGCCGACTCCGGCCAGGTCGTGCTGGTTCCCGCGATCAGCCCGCTGCAGGAGCACCGCGCGTTGGCGCGGCAGGTGACCATCGAGGCGGGCCTCGACTTCTTCGAGGTGTTCTGCGACACCCCGCTGGAAGACTGCGAGCGCCGCGACCCGAAGGGCTTGTACGCCAAGGCGCGGGCCGGTGAGATCACCCATTTCACCGGCATCGACAGCCCGTACCAGCGGCCGAAGAAACCCGATCTGCGGCTCACCCCGGACCGCTCGACCGACGAACTCGCCGACATGGTGATCGAGCTGCTGGAAAGCAAGCGGTGACCGACCATGACGTCGCGGCGCGGCTGGCGACCGAGGCAGGCAAGCTGCTGCTCGATGTGCGTGCCGAGCTGGCCGACGCCAGCGCAGCGGAGCGGAAAGCGGTGGGAGACAAGCGATCTCACGACTTCCTGATGGAGGCACTGGCCGCCGAGCGGCCCGGGGATGCGGTGCTGTCCGAGGAGGGCGCCGACAACCCCGTGCGGCTCACCGCTGAGCGGGTGTGGATCGTCGATCCGCTCGACGGCACCCGGGAGTTCTCGGAATTGGACCGCAAGGACTGGGCGGTTCATGTCGCATTGTGGCAGTCCGGTGGGCTGGTCGCAGGCGCGGTAGCCCTTCCGGCGCAAGGCATTACGCTCGCCACGCCAGCCGTGACCACGCCACCGGCCACAGCGGACAAGCCCCGCATCGTGGTGTCGCGCACGCGGCCGCCGGCCATCGCGTTGGCGGTGCGCGACGCTGTGGACGGCACGCTGGTCGAAATGGGTTCGGCGGGCGCCAAGGTGGCGTCCGTGGTCCAGGGCCTCTCCGACATCTACGTGCATGCGGGAGGTCAGTACGAGTGGGACTCGGCCGCGCCGGTCGCGGTGGCCCGTGCCGCCGGGCTGCACACGTCGCGCATCGATGGTTCGCCGTTGGTCTACAACCAGCCCGACACACTCCTGCCCGACCTCGTGGTGTGCCGTCCAGAGTTTGCCGACGCGGTGCTCGCCGTCACCGCGGGTTAGACGTGCCCATGCCTTGATCCTCGCACTCTGGCCTCACCGCTGAGGTTCTAAATTCGAACTTCCCGGGCCTACTATGCGCGCGCACGATCTCGCTATGACTACCGAGCGATCAACTGACACCTCCACTGGTCAGGTCTCAACGACGGCCGCCGAGGTTTACGAGACGTTCTTTGTGCCGGCGCTCTTCGGGCAGTTTGTCGAGCCGATGCTCGACGCGGTAGGAGCCGGCGATGGCGACCGCGTGCTCGATATCGGCGCCGGCACCGGTGTGGTCGCGCGTGCGGCGCTCAATCGTGTGGGTACGCGCGGGTCAGTGGTCGCCGTCGACCCGAACGAGGGCATGCTCGCCGTCGCCAAACGCCTCGCGCCCACTGTGGACATTCGTCGCGGCGTGGCCGAGCAACTGCCCGTGGATCAAGGCGAAATAGACTGTGTCACATGTCAATTCGCACTGATGTTCTTCTCGGATCGGCGGCGCGCGGTCGGAGAGATGCGGCGCGTGCTCCGGCCTGGTGGTCGGCTGGCGGTGGCCACGTGGGCCAGTGTCGAGGAATCGCCGGGTTATGCGGCGATGGTCGAGCTGCTCGCAGACGTGATCGGCGACTGGGCTGCCGACGCGCTACGCGCGCCGTTCTGCCTTGGCACCGCCATGGACCTTGGCGACCTGATGCGCCAGTCATTCGAAGACGTGGCAGTGGACCGCCACGATGGTCAAGCTCGATTCACGTCACTGGACAACTGGTTGTTCACCGACATCCGAGGATGGACGCTGGCCGAGCACATCGACGATGACCAGTACGCGCGGCTGCGGCGCGCTGCAGCGGCGCGGCTTGCGCCGTTCGTCACCGGCGACGGGTCGGTGCAGTTCGCGGCGCCCGCACTGATCGCGACTGCGACTGCGTGAGCACAGTACGCTCGGCGCGTGAGCAAACCGACCCTGCGCGTCCTTGCCGATCTGCCCCAACAGCCGGTCAGCCTGTCCGAATCGACCCTGATCCTGATCGACTGCCAGAACACCTACACGCGCGGAGTGATGGAGCTCGAGGGCGTGCAAGAAGCGCTCGACGAGGCCGCCGTGCTGCTTGACCGGGCCCGCTCGGCGGGTATCCCGATCATCCATATCCAGCACGACGACGGCCCTGGCTCGCTCTACGACATCGAGGGGGAGAGTGGCGCGATCGTGTCGCGGGTGGCCCCCCACAACGGCGAGCCCGTGGTGGTGAAGAACTATCCGAACTCGTTCGTGCAGACCGACCTCGACGAGGTGTTGAAGACCGCCAATGCCTCGAACCTGGTGCTCGCCGGCTTCATGACCCACATGTGCGTGAACTCGACGGCCCGTGGCGCGTTCAATCTTGGGTATGCGCCGACGGTCGTAGCGTCAGCGACAGCGACCCGCGCGTTGCCCGGATTGGGTGACGCCACGGTGTCCGCGGAGGCGATGCAGGCCGCCAGCCTCGCCGCGATGGCCGACCTGTTTGCCGTAGTGGTTCCCGGCGCCGACAACATTCCCGACTAATCTGGCCAACATGCGGATGTCGGCCAAGGCGGAGTACGCCGTCCGCGCCATGGTGCAGCTCGCCACCGTCGACCACGGTGTCCTGGTCAAGACCGATGACCTGGCCAAGGCACAGGGCATTCCGCCGCAGTTTCTCGTCGACATCCTGTCCGATCTGCGCACTGACCGGCTGGTGCGCAGCCACCGCGGCCGCGAGGGCGGTTATGAACTGGCCCGGCCCGCCGCCGACATCAGCATCGCGGACGTCCTGCGCTGCATCGACGGCCCGCTGGCCAGTGTGCGAGACATCGGGCTCGGCGATCTGCCGTACTCAGGCCCGACCGCGGCGCTGACCGACGTGTGGCGCGCGCTGCGGGCCAGCATGCGGTCAGTGCTGGAGAAGACCAGCCTCGCCGACGTCGCCTCCGGTGCGCTGCCCAAACACGTCGCGAAGATGGCCGACGACTATATCGGCCAGGAAGAGCAGCGCGGCCACTCCGTCGGTTAGCGCCGTTTGCGTGGTCGGCGGGTCGCGATGCCGTCGAGCAGCATGCGCAGCCCGCCGTCGAAGTCTTCTTCCACGGTCGTCTGCATCGCGACCTTCGAGAGCGCCTCGATGTGCGGATACGTCGCGCCCGCCACCGACCCGATCCGCGCGGCAGCGTCGGCGGCGTCACGGCCGCGGGTGAGCGGGCCCGCCAGCTCGGCCTGCGCGGCGCCGACGACGAAGCCCAGCACGGCGTGGAATGCGGCGAGCCGATCGCGGTCGGGCAATCCGGCCCGCGCGAGCGCGGCGATCAGCGCATCGGCCGCGGCGAAACCCGTCGCCGACAACGTACGGCGGGTCAGCACAAGCGGAATCGCGGCGGGATGCGCGCGGATGCCCCGCCACATCGCGTCGGCGATCGCGTATGCGTCGTGCCGCCAATCGTCGGTCGGGTCCGGCAGCCGCACCTGTGCGACCACCGCGGCGACGACGAGCTCCTCCAGTCCTTCCTTGTCGGGCACATAGTTGTAGACCGTCATCGGCCCGGTGCCGAGCGCGGCCGCCAGCGACCGCATGCTAAGAGCGTTCAGCCCAGCTGTGTCGACAATGTCCAGCGCCGCGGCGGCGATTTCGTCGGTCGTGAACCGTGCCCGCATACCCAGCCCTTTGCTCTTCGCGCAAGCGGCTCATCGTCCCCTTGACAAGTACAGCGTACGTAGAGCAGTCTAGCGAATACGTACATCGTACTTATCCAAGGAGGCGCACATGCCGGTGACCATCCCGACCGAGCGGGTCGATTTCTCGTGCCGTGGCATCCGATGCGCGGCGTGGTTGACCCTGCCCGCCGGGCCAGGACCACATCCCGGCGTCGTGCTGGTGCACGGCCTCGGTGCGACGCACGACATGATGC
>JBKOYU010000982.1:0-3487 GCA_046725575.1 Actinomycetota bacterium
TGCCCACGCTCTCACGACTCACCGCAGCGGGGCGAGGCATGTCTTCGTCCGTCAATGTGAAGACAACAGCGGTGGTGCCGGGTACGGGACTTACCGAAGCGATCACCTCGCGGCCGGAGACCAGTCGGATATGGCGCATCGATTCGTGGTTCGTCGGAACATCGACGGACGCAGCCCGCAGCGCCGCCTGATCGGCCGGCTGGATCATCTGCATTGCGGCCGCGTTAGCGAGGAATATGTCGTCGGCGATCGCAATCACCGGACGAGAGCGTGCCCTCGCCGCGGCGTGCTGAAAGCTGTTGAAGGCCCGTCTTTCTGCCTCGCGCGCCTGCTCGAGAAGGCGCTCGCTGATCTGCCGTGCCGAGCGGATGACGAACGGGGCGAGGAGGGGGTTGTCGTGCTCCACCAAGCACGTGATGTCCAGGACACCCTCGACTCGTTGGGTGACGGGATGAATGATGGTTTGGCCGTAGCAGCTGAACCTCTTCAACGACTCGATGAAGTGTTCTTCGCCGCGCACCGCCACGCCCCGGCGCAGTTCGAAGGCCGTAGCGATCGAGTTGGTTCCCGTTGTCTCTTCGCGGAATCGGCGACCTTCCACGGTGCCGACCTCTTGAAGCTTGGGCCGCAGCCGATCCAGCCCGAAGCGGAAATCGGTCAACAACGCGTTCCGGTCGGCGAGTAGCACCGCGAATGCCGTGCCGTCGAGCTCGGCCGCCATCTCGTCGAGAACGGGCGTTGCCGCAACCATGAGTCGGCTGCGGCGGTCGATCTCCTCGATCTCGGCATCGTCGACGGACGCCGATGGACACAGGCCGCTCATCGCCACCCGCCGCCAGGAGGTTGCGATGAGCGGCCGTGTCGATCCGTCGACGCTAGCTGTCGTCACGACGTCCCTGCACGAGCCTGAACTTCGGCGGTACATGCTGGTTGGTGGAGATGTCTCGCACGGCGGCGACGAACTCTGCCGGCCGGTCGATGTGGACGAGGTGGCTGGCACCCGGAATCACGACGGTGCGCATGTCGGGCCGGCGCCGTGCGACTCGCGTGTGCAGCCCGCCGATCCACGGCGCGCTCTCGGCACCCAGAATCCAGGTGAGCGGCACCGGCATGTCGACCACCGCGCGCAGAGGCACGTGCTCGGCCATCACCCCGAAGTAATACGGGTCCCATTCGGCCAGCACGGGCGCGGAGTTGGCCAGCAGCCCTTCCCGCTCCTGGTCGTCAAGCATGTCGTAAACGTTGCCGCCCGATCGCAAGGCCGAGCCGAACCGGAGAAAGGCTTCGGCGGCCTCAATGGGCCTCCCGCGCCATTGAGTTAGCTTGAGCCGCAACGCCGTAGCAAGCACCGCGCGATCGGCGTGCCGTAAACCGTGAAAGGGCGCTTCGACAACGCCGAGTGCGCAGAACAGTTCGGGATTCTTGACCGCGGCCGCAAGCGCGACGTTGCCACCCGAGCTCCACCCGACGACCGTGGCGGGTTCCGGTGCCACCTCCTGCAAGAGCAGTGTCAGATCGCGGGCGTGTATCCGGTGGTCGCGAACGGGCTTGTGTCGCGACTGCCCGTATCCCCGCCGGTCGTAGATGATGACGCGATGATCGCGCGCAAGGTCGTCGACCACCCCGTCCCAGGTCGTCATGTCCGTGCAGGAGCCGTGCACTAGAACAAGGGTCGGCCCATCTCCGGCCGTCCGGTAATGCAACGTTGCGCCAGGAGCGTCGAGTGTCGGCATGTGTACTTCCATGAAAGCTTCGGGGCTGTGATCGCTGTCACTATGTAACAACTTGCGTTACTCTGTCAAGAAATCTGAAACATTTCTGTCGAGAGCCGGAATCGGAGGTGGATCGGGATGCGGCCACGCGCGCTGGTGTTTGACCTCTACGGCGAGCACTTCCGCTACACCGGCGGCGCCGTCAAGCTGGGGGCACTCACCGAGCTGATGGGCGTCTTCGGTGTCGAACCGGCCACTGTGCGCGTGGTGATGACCAGGCTCCGTAAGGAGGGGTGGTTCGATTCGGCGAGGACGGGTCGCGAGGTCTCCTACCTGCTCAATGACAAGAGCTGGCGCCTGCTCGATGACGGGCGCGCACGCATTTTCGAACGCCACTTCGATGACTGGGACCGCACCTGGACCCAGGCCCTGGTTGACGAGGAGGGCCTGGGCCGCGATCAGCGCAAGCGCATCGAAAAGGCCCTGACCTGGTGGGGTTTCGGCAACTACGCGGGTCCCGTCTGGTTCTCGCCGCACGACCGGGAAAAACAACTCCGCGAGATGCTCGCCGGAGATGACGAACTACGCCTTCTGTTCCTGCGCTGCAACACCGCCGGCCTGACCAGTGACCGGCTACTCGCCGAACGATGCTGGGACCTTGACGACCTCGATGCCGACTACCACCGGTTCATCGAAGAATTCCGCCCCCGGCTCGCCCGGTACCGCCGCGGAGTCAGCGGCGCGGCGGCCCTGGTCGAGAGCATCACGCTCATCCATAACTATCGGCGCTACCCATTCCGTGACCCTGACCTGCCCGAGACGCTGCTACCTGCGGGATGGCGGGGCCGGATCGCGCACCAGGTATTCACCGAAGCCCACGACGTCCTGCGCCCCGAAGCGGAGGCCTTCGTTGCGGGCATCGTCGAGGCGAGCGCCGCGGCGCCCTAGCGACCAGCATATGTAACATTTTTCTTGACTATTTAGTGTTCACTGTTACATACTCGGGGTCTGTCCCAGTCAGCCCGTGATCTGGGCCACAGTCACAAGAGGAGCGACGGTGACGCCATCCCCGGACCGGCACCACCCCCCGACAGCCCGGCTCCGCGTCGCATGTATCGGCGGGGGGCCTGGCGGCCTGTTCACCGCGATCGCGTTGTCGCATTCGATGCCCCACGCGAGCATCGATGTGTTCGAGCGGAATCAAGAATCCGACGTGTTCGGGTTCGGAGTGGTGTTCTCCGACGCAACGTTGGACAACGTCGACGCGGTGGATCCGGTGCTGCGGGAGACCCTGGACGCTCACGGCCGGCACTGGGACACCATCAGCGTGCGCACCGAAAGCGCCACGATGTCCGCTGGCGGCAACGGAATGTCCGCGGTCCACCGGCGCGTCCTGCTCGACGCGATGCGCAAGCGCGCGTGCGATCGCGGCGCCCGCCTGCATTTTGCGACCGAGGTGACCGTGGACGAGTTGGACTCCGACGGCGACTACGACTTGATCGTGGCCGCAGATGGAACCAATTCTTCAGTGCGGCAACGGTTCCTGTGCGGGCTCGGCCACACCGTCGACGAGGCGCGGGTCAAGTTCATCTGGTTCGGCACCACATTCCAGTTCGACGGACTTACCTTTCTGCACAAGCAATCCGAGCACGGGAACTTCGCGGTGCACGGCTACCCGATCGGCTCCGGTCTGAGCACCTTCATCGTCGAAACCGACGAACCCACTTGGCGCCGTGCAGGCCTCGACGCGTTCGACGTGACGACTCCGCCGGGAC
>JBKOYU010000373.1:0-4178 GCA_046725575.1 Actinomycetota bacterium
ATCGGCGTAAACCCAGCGGTCGAGCTGGCCGACGAGGATGGGCTCGGCGGCGGGCCCGCGCCGCAGGCGCCGACAAGTAAGGCAACGCCAAGAATGGCGCCGACAGTTTGGATCCATAGCCATCCAGCCCGCACGGGTGGAGGCCGGGCAGAAGTGACCACTACCGACCTCCTCCGCGAGCGGACATCCGTCTGCGCCTACGTCTCCGGCAGCGTGTAACGCACGCTACAGGTCCCGTAATTCAGCCGGGTGTGCACCGACACGATGCCGAAGATGCCTACGCCCATTCCTGCAGGCCGAGCGCATAGCGGAAGTCGGATGGGAAGTGCTTTAGCAGCGTTAGTTCGGATGAGCCGGGGTTGCCGAACCAGCTCGTCAGATCGTGTTGACGTAGAAGATCGATAGTCGCTTGCCGCACAGTTGGCATGGTCGGCCTCATTCTCGAGGTCTCGTCTTGGTTGAAGTAGTGCAATCACTGTAAGCGCGGTCGCGATGAGTCACATCGGAAAATGAGTGTGGTGTGCGCCTATGCGTGCGGTTTAAACCTTCTCGCAGGTGAAATTGGCAGACATCGGTGTAGCCGTCGCGGAACAGGTCGGCACAGCCGGTCAGATATTTCATGTAGCGGTCGTAGACCTCTTCGCTCGTGATTGTGATGGCATCCTCTTTCTTTGCCGCCAGGTTGGCCGCCCAGATGTCCAGTGTGCGGGCGTAATGCGGGCGCAGCCGTTGCTTGCGGGTGACGGTGAAGCCAGCCTGGGTCGCGCTGTCCTCAACTTGCGCGATCAGCGGAATCCGGCCACCGGGAAAGATCTCGGTGACGATGAATTTGAAGAACCGCAGCAGCGACATTGTCGTCGGCAGTCCGAATTCTGCGACTTCTTCCTTGCTCGTTGAGACGATGATATGCAGGAGCATTCTGCCGTCATCAGGCAATAGGTCGTAGGTCTTCTTGAAGTAGAAGTCATACTTCTCGAAGCCGAAATGCTCGAACGCACCGATGGACACAATGCGGTCCACCGGCTCGTTGAATTCCTCCCACGGCAACAGCAGCACCCGTTTACTGCGTGACGAGTCCCATGCGGCGAACCGTCGCTCAATGTGGGCTTTCTGGTTGTGAGACAGAGTCAGGCCGATCACGTTCACGTCGTATTGCTCGATCGCCCGCATCATGGTCGAACCCCAGCCGCAGCCGATATCGAGCAGCGTCATCCCGGGCTGCAGGCCCAGCTTGCCCAGCGACAGATCGATCTTGGCGATCTGTGCCTCCTCCAGCGACATATCGTCACGTTCGAAGTAGGCGCAGCTGTAGGTCTGCGTCGGGTCCTGCCACAGCCGGAAGAAGTCGTTCGACAGGTCGTAATGCGAACGCACCTCCTCAGGCGACGAACCGCGCGGACCGCGAGGATTCTGGCGGACGCGAGCTTGGTGTGGTGTGTCTGCCATCAGCATCTCCTTCGACGCTGTCGGTAATACCTAGCTCCGCTCGTTGGAGTGCCTGCCTGCCCCCACAATGCGCCGACGCGCGACAACTCAACGTCATTTCGGCGCAAATCATGGATAAAACCAGTGAAGCGGAAAAAGCAGGCCGCCCCGAGATGACGCTTTGAAAGAAGCGCAGCAAACATCGGGCGGCGAACCCGCCGGTGCCCGAGATACCTCGGGTAATCCCCGGGTGTCTCAATCGGCCGCCAACCCGCTCAGCCAACCTTGGCGCCGCCAACCGCTCAATACGACGGAATCGGATACGGCGGATTACCAGTAAGGGTCGCCGTTTTCATCAGGTGAATCAACGCGGCGTTCCCCGCTTCGAATTCTGGCTCTGCCCGCGCCTCCTGGCCACGGACAGAACCCCGCTCCTTCGCGTAAAGATGGACCCATGCACGATGTAGCAGCATTGCTGCGCGAGTACGACCGGGCTCGCGCATACACCGACGAACTGTGGAAGGACCTCAGCCCAGACGAGGTGATCTGGCGACCCAGCGAGAACTCCAGCGCCATCGGCTGGCACCTCGGCCACCAGGCACACGTCGCCCACTTCATGATCCGCAACCTCATCGCGGCCGAGCCCAGTCCGGCCCCTGAACTGGACGCGCTCATGGACTCCGCGCGACCGGAGAAGTTCCGCGGCGCACTGCCCACCATCGAACGGCTCACCGCGTTGCGCGACATCGTCGGCGAACGCGTGCACGCCCGAATCAACGACATCGCCGCCGGACACGTCGGGACCCCGGCCCAGCTCACCGTCGTCGCCACCCACCTCCTGGCCGCCCTGATCAACCACGAATACCAGCACGACCAGTGGATCGGCGAAGTTCGCGCCAACGACCTCGGCCACCCCCTCCCCCCTGACCCGGACACCAGCCAGGTCACCCGCCTCGACGGTTACCTCGTCTACAACCCCCTCGGATGAGCCGGACGCGACCGCGACCTGCTCAGCGACAACCGATGAACACCGTGGAGCACCACGTGACCTACCACGAGCACACCGACCACAAGTCGCCCGCAACATCCGCAACGGCGTACCGCAGGCGCATAAGTCGACCTTCGCCCGGCAATAGCGGAAGAAGTGATGCGGTATCCGCCGGCCGGCCAGGACGTCGACCGGCGGCGGCACGGCTCAGTACCAAGGCGATCACATATGCATCTCGAAGTGTGCGAGGGTCTGGCCGCCAACGAAGATGCGCACGAATCATGGCAATGGTTCGGGCCGTGTCGGTGACGGGCATCGGTACTGGCTCCACAGGAGGTAAGTAAGGCATGACGACTGATTGGGTTCCCGCCCAGCTTTCTCTCGATATGGAGGGCCGCCGCATCTTCGATACCGCCCTCGGCATAATGATCGGCCTTCGCCGGTGCTCTTCGGATGCAGCGTTTCACGAGTTGCTCGGCGCCGCGCAACGCCACGGATTCCCGGCGTTCCCTATGGCTTGGGCTCTCGTCCATCTCGCCGGTGGCGGCGCAGAATCCGCTCAAACATTTGGCGCCGCGCAATTGGCCGCACGTTACGAATGGGGTCAGTTCTTTGCGCCATCCGCCGTGCCGACCGGTTGACCGTCGGTGAGAACCGTTGGTGAGGATTTGAGATGTCTTGGAGCTCACGGATCTTCCGGCTGCACGACCATTGAAGAAAGACGTCATCTCACGCCGGGGACGCTGCCAGCGGTCATCATCGTGAGGTTCGTAGGCGTCGGTGCTTCATTGCCAGCGGCTGTCGCCGGCACGGCTAGGCTTGGTGCCTCGCTCGTTGTGGTGGCGTCCGATGTGGAGGCGAGCCTGTCAATGTATTCGAAGGTGTGAAAATCGGTGCCGACGGTGAGTAGCACGGTGTCGGGGGCGACGGCGTCGGATGCGATGGCGCCGAGGCCCAGCTCGTCGGCCAGAAGCTCGGCCGCGGACTGCGCAGCTGCCCCATAGGCGATGCTGCTCGCCGCTCTGATCGAGTCGGCGGTGCTAACCGTCCCTTCCGTGAATTGCACCTTCGCCAAGGCGTTTCGGACGGCCACCGCCACCCCGGCCGGACTCCGGATATCGAACGGCTGGGCTACGGCACGATATGGGTCGCCGGTTCGCCGCCGGCCGAATTATCGTTCGTCGAGCCGATCCTCGAACAAACCGCGACCCGGCGGCCCGACGCCAAAGCCTCAACAGGAACGCCCTCGGTTCCGCAGCGCGACGGTCCAGGCCAGACGTGTGTTGACTCCGTCTTGCCGCTAGCCGTCGACCCTGGGCGTCCGCTGGGGCGACGAATACGACGGAATCGAGTATGCGGGGTTACCGGTAGGACATGTATTCTGCTGTACTGCAGTATATTTCGTGTTGGCCAACAACTGTCCTCGGTCAGTCATTCTGCGGTATCGCCCTTTAGTTGCGGCATTTGATCTGACTCACCGAAGACGCCCGACCACGTGGGGACGAGCTTCACCTTGCGGCCGCGCACGTCGAGGGTAGCTCGGTCGCGGCCGCACCTGGCCGATCTCGTGCAAGCAACCGGTGAGACAGCAAACATGGCCATGCTGGACGGGACGATGGCTGTCTATGTCGCTCAGGCTCTGCGGGTAAAAATGAGCCGATTCGGGCACTACGGCGCGTATGCTGCAGGAGCCTTATCACGCAGCGGCCTGCACTTCGGGCCGATGAGATCGGATTCTGGAGCAGGACAATGTGGTCCGAAGCCT
>JBKOYU010000984.1:0-9801 GCA_046725575.1 Actinomycetota bacterium
GACCCGTTCTGTGCGATGGAGTCGTGCTGGCTGAAGCACATGGAGTCGGCGCACCGTGAGGTCGTAGACCGGCTGGCCAGCCGGCTGCCGATGTCGCTGCGCCGCGGCCGGGTGCGGCCGCTGGGTCTGGACCGCTACGGCGTGCAACTGCGTGTTGAGGGTGACGACGGCGATCACGATGTGCGGCTGCCGTTCGCCAAACCGGTCGACGACGTGACCGGGCTCAGCCTGGCGATCCGCATCCTGATGGGGTGTCCATTCCTCAATGGGCTGCGCGCGCGGCGACTCTAGGACCCTGCTGCGGCTACCGTATCTCCGGTGACAGGGCCGTATCTCCGGTGACAGGGCCGCCCGACGTGCTGACCGATCCGCAGCGGCGTGGCATCCGCATCGAGATCGCCGTCGTCCTGGCGGTGTCGTTCGGGCTGTCGGCCTATACCGCGTTCCTCAACCTTGTCGAGGCGGTGCTGCTCGGTCTCGCCGGCCAGCGCGTGGCGCTGAACCCGCGTCGCTCCGTGTTCGACCTCATCGATCTCGGCCTGAACCTAGCGGTCGCTTTCCAGCTCGTCGCATGGGGCGTGCTGGGCATATACCTGTTGTGGCGCAGCGGGTTCGGGCCCGCACAGATCGGGCTCGGCAGGGTGCGCTGGCGGCCCGACGTGCTGGGCGGCATCGGCCTCGCGGCGTTGATCGGACTGCCTGGGTTGGGGTTGTACGTGGCCGCCAGGGCGCTGGGGTTGAGCGCGCACGTGGAGCCCGTGGAGCTATACGACACCTGGTGGCGGACACCGGTGCTGCTCATCACGGCGTTTGCCAACGGCTGGGCCGAAGAAGTCATCGTGGTCGCGTTTCTGCTGACACGGCTGCGCCAGCTGCGGGTCAACCCGGTGGCCGCCCTGCTGGCCTCCAGCCTGCTGCGCGGCGCGTACCACCTCTACCAGGGCTTCAGCGCGGGGCTCGGCAATGTCGCGATGGGCCTGGTGTTCGCGTACCTGTGGCGACGCACCGGCCGGCTGTGGCCGTTGATCATCGCGCACGGGATCATCGACTCGGTCGCCTATGTCGGCTACGCGCTGGCGGCGGGCCACCTCGGCTGGCTGTCGTAGGTTGATTGCTGTGAACGACAACCGGCCACCGCCCCCGGGTCCCTACGACCCGAGGCCGCGCCGGGAGCCGTCGCAAGTGATCAGGCGTGACCCGAACTACCGGCCGCCTCCGGCGTGGCCACCGAATCCGTCGACTCCCCCGCGGCGACGGCCACCGCCGCCCCGTCGTCCCGCACCCCCGCCGCCCGCGGCTCGGCCGCCGCACCGGCCACCGCCCGCGGCGCAACCACCGCCTGCCCACCCGAAGACGAAAAGGCCTCGCCGCAAACGACATTGGGGCCGCGTGCTGCTGGCGTTGATGTTCGTGTTCGTCGTCGCGGTGGTGGCCGCCGGCGTGTGGATGGACTCGTCGCTGCACCGCATTCCCGCGCTGGCCGACTACCCCGAGCGGCCCGGCACCGGCAAGGGCAGCACCTGGCTGCTGGTCGGCTCGGACAGCCGCCAGGGCCTGACCCCGGAGCAGCAGGCCGAGCTGGCCACCGGCGGCGATATCGGCAACGGCCGCACCGACACCATCCTGCTCGTGCACGTTCCCGCCATCGGGTCGAGCACGCCCACCACGATGGTGTCGATCCCGCGGGACTCATATGTCCCGATTCCCGGCTACGGCGAGGACAAGATCAACGCGGCGTTTGCGGCCGGCGGGGCTCCGCTGTTGGCGCAGACCGTCGAGCAGGCCACCGGGCTCCGGCTCGACCACTACGCCGAGGTCGGGTTCGACGGCTTCGCGGTCATGGTCGACGCGGTCGGCGGTGTGACCATGTGCCCGACCGAACCGATCAGCGACCCGCTCGCCGGCATCGACCTGCCCGCCGGCTGTCAGAAGCTCGACGGCCGCAACGCGCTCGGCTACGTCCGCACCCGTGCCACCCCGCGGGCCGACCTGGATCGAATGATCAACCAGCGGCAGTTCATGTCGGCGCTGCTGCATCGCGCCTCCAGCCCGGCGGTGCTGCTCAACCCCCTGCGCTGGTATCCGATGGCGCATGCGGCCACCGGCGCGCTCGCCGTCGACCAGGGCGCCCACGTCTGGGACCTGGCAGGGCTGGCGTGGGCGATGCGGGGCGACATCTTGACCACCACCGTGCCGATCGGCGAGTTCACCGGGATCGACTCCGGCTCGGTCGTGGTGTGGAACAGCGACGCCGCGGGCCAGTTGTTCGGGGCGCTGGCGTCCGACTCGCCGATCCCGCAGGACGTCCTCGACGCCGCCCAGCCGGGCTAGTCCCGGCCCGCGCCCGTCAGCCCGTTCTGCAGCCATCCCTTGGTGCGGCCGGGGTGGTTCGTCGCCACCCACGCCACGCCGACGTCACGGCAGTACCGGACGTCCTCGTAGTGGTCGACGGTCCAGCAGTACAGCGCGCGGCCCTGTGCCGCGGCCCGATCCACCAACTCAGGGTGCTCACGCAACGTCGCGATCGACGGCCCGACGGCCGTCGCGCCGACGGTCGTGGCCGCGCCCCCGCCGAGATAGCGGGAGGTCTCACCGAGCAGCACGGTCGGCAGCATCGGGGCCGCACGACGGATCCGCCACACCGCCGCCGCCGAGAACGACATCACCACCGCGCGCGACAGATCCGCCGACGCCGGCGACGCGATGCCGTACCGGTGCAGCAAGGCCAGCACCTTGCTCTCCACCAGCGCGCCGTAGCGGACCGGATGCTTGGTCTCGATGAAGATCTTGACGGGCCGGTTCCAGTCCAGGACGAGGGAAACCAGGTCGTCGAGCGCGAGCAGGCCGGTGTCGCCGTGGCTGCCGTCGGGCCGCCAACTGGGATGCCATGCCCCGTAGTCGAGTTCGCGCATCTGCGCCAGTGTCATCTCGCTGACCAGTCCGGTCCCGTTGGACGTCCGGTCCACTCGACGGTCGTGTACGCACACCAGATGCCCGTCGCGGGTCAGCCGGACATCGCATTCGACACCGTCGGCGCCTTCCTGCAGCGCCAGCTCGTAGGCGGCCAGGGTGTGCTCCGGACGTTCGGCCGATGCGCCACGGTGCGCTACCACGAACGGATGGCCGCCGAGCGTGCCGTCGCCCGAGTTCATACGGCTATGCTGCCGGGTTCTGCCCTTTGGTCTCAACTGCAGCGGCCGGCTCGGGCTCGGGTTCGGGTCGTTTCTCGGCCGTTGGGGGCACCTCGTCGCGCACGATCACCCAGCGCTTGGCCGGCCGCTCGACGGGCTGACGCTCGAACCCGAGGAACACCTTCATGGCCAACAGCAGCGCCGCCAGTGCCAGCAGGTAGGCGACGATCGTGGTCACGGTGTTGTCCGCGATGCCCTGCGCATCCTGGGTGAAACTGGTCGCAATCGAGAACACCGATACCGCGGTGCTGAAGATCCACACGATCCACCACACCACGATCGGTCGGCGCAGCCATTTCAGCCGTTCCTCGACGCCGGCCAACTCGATCACGAACACCGGCGCCCAGGCCAGATTCACCAGCGGCACAAGGCAACCCAAGCGCAGCGCCCATAGCGGACGCGGATCGTCGCGGCGGTGGTGCGCGTAGGCCGCCCCTCGCCGGGTGATCAGCCAGTTGGTCAGCACCACCGCGCTGGCCACGATCATGAACAACGCGACGACGCTGACGAGCACGCCCAACCAGATCGCTGCGAACGCCACCACCTTGTTCAACAACACCGATCGGTTGACGATCAGCAGCGCGTAGCGCACCACGTGCACCAGCGCGGCGACACCGAGCACCGCCATCGTTGCGATGAGGGTGGCACGCACCCCCGCAAGGGACGGGCCGCCGCGCGGCGCTGCAGCCTGTAGTTCGGGCGGCTCGAAGTGGTCGACGAGACCCCACCTGGGGATGACGCTGTAGCGAGGGGTGGGGCCGAGGGGGCGCCGACGGCGGCGGGGCGGCGGGGCGGCACCCGGGCGCACCGCAATCCAGCGATATCCGGGCGGCAATCGCGGCGGCGTGCGTCCCCCGCCTGCAGGCGGCGAGCCCAGCCCGCCGGATCCCATCGGCGGCGCCGTCGGACGAGCGCTCCACTCCGCCCCAGGCGCGGGGCCCGACGGCGCAAGGAGCGTCCCGTTGCACCGCGGACACCACACCCGCCGACGGTCGCGCACGTTCCACCGCGTTCCGCACTGGGAACACACCTGGATCATCCGACCAGCCTAGCGGCGGCCGCTCAGATGACGCCCGTAGCGCCGTCGTCGGTGATTACTGGGCGGCCGGCACCCGCCCACGCCTGCATGCCGCCCGAGACGTTCACCGGTGTGTAGCCGTTGCGCGCCAGATACTGCGCCACCCGTTGGGACCGGCCTCCCGCCTGGCACACCACGAACAGCTTCGCGTCCGCGTCGATCTCGCCGAGGCGCGACGGCACCTGCCCCATCGGAATGTGCTGGGCGCCGGGCGCGTGGCCGCGCTGCCATTCGTCGTCCTCGCGCACATCCAGCAGGACCACCGACCCGTCGAAGGTCGTGGGAACATCGGCGATCTGCGCTTGCGCGACCTCGACCTCGTCCTTGGCGTTCATGCTGACACGGCGCGCCGTCGGCCCTCCACCGCCATACCGGGAACAGGCGCGTTCGCGCAGCGTCAGCAATGCCGGCTTATCCACAGTTTCCACAGGTTCATCCACAGGCCCCTCAGCGGCCGAAACCCCGTTTGAGCCGCTCAATCTGTGGGCTTGCTGGGAATTACTGTGGATAAGCCTGCGCGGTCACCGGCCGCCGATCAACAAGCCGATGGCGGCCGAGCGAAATGGGTTGCCACGCTAAGTTTCCGAACGCACGTTCCGACGGCGGAAGCGCTTTGTCATCCATTCGAGCGACAGGTGGTGGCCCCCGTTGTACTGGTTCACCGCGCGTTACCGAATTTGCTGGGCGCGCTGCGGGCCCGGGTCTGTGAACCTCGGATCATAGATTTATCCACGGCGCTGCGGAGCGCGAGCCGTTGGAGTTTCACGTGCGGCGACGCGATCGCGTGTCGACGGACGCACACCCGTCGGCGAACGGCACGCGACGGCGGGTTTTCGCGATGCCGGTGTCGATTTTTCACTCGCCACAAGAGGGGTTATGATCGGCGTCACACGAGCTGTTGTGACAGATCTCACTGGGGGAGGGCCAAAGATAGTGCAGGTCAGGAGGGTTTGATGGCGTCACATCCGATGGGTCCGGGATCCGCTGTACCGCCCTCTGAATGGCATTCATCTGCGAACGTCTACACCCGCGGCCAGATGATGGCGTGTCTTCGCGCCGGTGTCATCGCACTCGTGTTGTTGGGCATTCTCGCCCTGATCGTCTTGTTCTAACCCACCCAGGTCCGCCATGCGTGCGTCGCCGCACGCGGTCTGACTGCATGGGTGCGCACACAAAGATCCCCGGCTCGGTCTTGTGAGCCGGGGACCGTCAGGTCGAGTTCTCAGGCGGGCGGGTAGACCCCCATGCCCTTGGCCTTCTCGGTCTGCCAGAAGATGTCGGCGATCTCGTCGATCGTCTTGAGCAGCTTCTCGGCGACGGCGACGTCGAGCGACTTCTTGACTTCGCCCGCCCCGTGGACGCCGTCCCAGAACAGCTGGTGCAGATTCGGGAATTGTTCGAAGTGTTCCTTGGTGAAGAAGTCGGCCCACAGCACCATCAGGTGATGCTTGACCTCCTCGGCGCGCTGCTCCTTGATGATGATCGCGCGCGTCTTGAAGTGCTCATCGTCGGAGTCGGCGTACTTCTGAAGGCTTTTCAGGCACGAGAGGGCCTCGATCTTGGCCTGGGCGGGGTCATAGACGCCGCAGTACAGGTCGCAGTGGGCATGGGCTGGGGTGGCGTTGGCGAAAAGTCGATGCAGCATGGCCTTAACCTACCCTTCGAGGGTGGACCGAAACCATCCACGGCGGGGCTGGCCGATACGCCGATTCGCCGTCGTTGAGGACTCGATGCGGCCCGCACTCAATCCCGGTGATGGACTGCTGGCACTGGGCGGCGGCACACCCCGGCGCGGCCAACTCCGCGTGTTTTCCGATCCCACGCTGCCGTCGCGGTGGCTCGTCAAGCGCGTCGGCGATGTGCGCGGCCGCGGCCGCAGCGCGACATTCGAAGCCCGGTCGGACAACCCGCGCGCAGCGGGTGTCGTCGACTCGCGGCAGTTCGGCTGGGTGCCGGCGGCAGGCTCATATCGCGTGCTGTGGACCGTCCGCAGACGCCACGGTTGATCCGCGGACATGCGTGTCCGCTTGCGCGCAGGTCAGAACGTGCGCATTCTGAAGGGATCGACCCATAGGCGTGTCGCGGACGTATCCGAACACCGATGGCGCGGAGGCGAGATGGAGATGGGGTCTGGCCGGGCGATCGAGATCGCTCCGTTCCATTCGCACGGGTCTCTCAAGGGGTTCGTGGTGTCCGGCCGGTGGCCGGACTCGACCAAGGAGTGGGCGCAGCTACTGATAGTCGCCGTGCGCGTCGCGTCACTTCCCGGGTTACTCTCCACCACAACGATTTTCGGTGCACGCGAGGAGCTGCCTGAGGGACCGGTGCCCGGGACTGTCGGACTGGTGCTGGCCGAAGGTACGGTCGTCGGTGAATCAGCCATTCCGCCAGGCCATTTCGCGGAGCACCAGCCACCCGCACTACTCATGCTGCATCCGCCGTCGGAAACCATGCCGTCGCTGCCGGAGTGCACCGGCGCCGCGTCGGGTTGCGTACTGCTACCGGGGCTTCCCTATCTGGGGCTCGAGCATCGCGCGGCTTGGGTGGAGGCGGAAGCGGACGGCACGGTGACGTCGATGGTGAGTCGCGTCGGTGTCGACCCCATCAGCCATCCCGATACCGCCATCTTGGCGATGCTGCTTGCGGCATAAGGGTTTTCGAACCCTTTGATTCGTCGTCCTGAACGCTCGATTCGGCTACCCGAACTCACCCCGGCGGGTGGCGTGGCCGTGAAACCGCCGCTATCGTCGACGAAGTCAGCGAAGGGGAGTAGCCCCCAATCGTCGAGTCGACATACTGGCGTACAGCCCGGCCGACGAACCGCAATGCGGTGGGCGAGACCTTCGACCGAAGTCCGACGGGTCGCGAGTAATTGACCCGTCGGCGACGTGTCGAAAGGTCGTTCACATGCTCACCGCCGCACTGGTCAGTCTCTCGGTGGTGTTTGTCGCCGAACTGGGCGACAAGTCGCAGCTGATGACCATGACCTATGCCCTACGCCACCGGTGGTGGGTGGTGCTGTCCGGCGTCGGCATCGCATCGTTCATGGTGCACGGCCTCTCTGTGACGATCGGCCACTTCCTCGGGCTCACGTTGCCCGAACGTCCGATTGCGTTCGCAGCTGCCATCGCTTTTGTGTTGTTCGCGGTGTGGACATGGCGGGAGGGTCGCAAAGGCGGCGACGATGGCGAAATCCAGGTCGCCGAACCGCGGCATGTGCTGCTGGCCGTCGTCTCGTCGTTCGTTCTCGCCGAACTCGGCGACAAGACGATGTTGGCGACCGTCGCGTTGGCCAGTGATCACAACTGGGCCGGCGTATGGATCGGCGCGACGACCGGCATGGTGCTCGCCGACGGGGTGGCCATCGCGGTGGGCGCGGTGCTGCACAAGCGGTTGCCCGAGCGCTTCCTACACGGGCTGGCCAGTGTGCTGTTCCTGCTCTTCGGAATCTGGTTGCTCCTCGACACGGCGCTTGGCCTCCGCTGGGTCGCGCTGTGGGGCACCGGGGCGGTGGTCGTTGCGGCAGCAACAACCGTCGCGGTAGCCCTGGTGCGCAACCGTCGCGAGCATTCTTTCGAGCTTTCGCCGCTCGAATCGTCGCCCAGTCCGGACAGCGCTCCGGCTGGCTACTGTCGGTCAAACGACTGACCAGGTTCTGACGGTCGGCTCGCTATCGGGCGTCACGTGCCGGGGAGCACGGTCGCAGGTGTCCTTACCGTCCGTTTGCGTGCGCAACTAGCAAACACCGGTTTCCGCTTCGTTTCGCGTCGGCAGAGTTGCCCGTGGTGAACATCAGCATTCCTGTGACGAACCTTGTGCAACTTCCAGGAAAGTCACCACCACGTTAGCGTTATTATTTGCTTCGTCGCACCGTAAGATGACGGTGCCGACGCACCCCGACGGCGCCGTTAAGACCTGTAGCGGCCTCACGAAACAAAAGGCGGGTTAACTTTTCCGCGGTTTGCACTTGGTTGTTGGCACAACTCTCGCTACGATGATCAGCAAATACGCCGCCCTACAAACCCGCTCGTCAAGCAAGTGGAGGTCAATTCGATGAGCAAGACGTTCGCCGCCCGGCTAAACCGCCTGTTCGACACGGTTTACCCGCCTGGTCGTGGCCCGCATACGTCCGCTGAAGTCATCGCCGCGCTCAAGGCTGAAGGCGTCACGATGTCGGCTCCGTACCTGTCGCAGCTCCGCTCAGGCAACCGCACCAACCCCTCGGCGGCCACCATGGCAGCCCTTGCCAACTTCTTCCGTATCAAGCCGGCCTACTTCACCGACGACGAGTACTACGAGAAGCTCGACAAGGAATTGACTTGGCTGGCGAATATGCGCGATGAGGGTGTTCGCCGTATTGCGGCGCGCACGGTTGGCCTGTCCACGGAGGCCCAGCAGGACATTGTTCAGAAGGTCGACGAGCTTCGTCGCCGGGAGCATCTGGACGATTAGCCCGCCGCTCGCCGCCCCGCGGCGTCCGGCGAATTTGGGAAATTCGGTCGCTTAGGCCGTCCCATTCTTGGAGATCGCCAGCTGGCGATATTGCTGTGCGATCTCGAGGATCCATTCGCGATCCGAATACGACGTCGGCTGGCGCAGCCAGCCAAGTCCAGGGAAGGTAGCGCCGGCGTCGTCCGGCGCGTCCTCCCGGCCGTCGTAGATCCATCTTGCGATCGTCTGGGCCTGTTGCTCCGGCGGCACCGACGGTGACTCGAGTTCGGACACGTCGTCCTCCTCATCGAGGTCACGCGTGGGTCGTGCGCCGACCGGTCGCTTCCGCGCGTCGGCGGAGGTGGCCTCGAGGAACAGTGCGTCAGAGATCAGCGACATCCGCTCGGCGACCCGGAACACCAGCGGGCCGCGGGGGCGTACCCCGATCCCGATGTCCGGATGGCGGCGGCCGAGCTCGGTGAGCAGTGGCTGGATGGTGCGCAGCTCATAGCGAGCGCCGAACCAGTCTTCGACGCTGGGCAGCAACGACCCTGCCGCGACGACTAACATCGCGCAGCCCAACAGGGTGGCCGCCGCCCCGACTCCCACGACCTGGGCGCTGCCGGCGGCCCGCAGCAGGAAAAACGCGGACGCCAGCACGATCAGCACTATGCCGTGGTTGAACACTAACAAGGCGCGGCCGCGCCGACTGCGGTTGGAGTGCCGCATCCCGGCCCATGACACCAGGGTCAGCGCCAAAAACACGTAGAGCAGCGGCAGCAGCCACGGCAACCTTCCGTCGCTGGAGCCCAGGTTCCGCTTGAGGTACTCCTCCGGCGACATCTCCGGTTGCTGGCCGGCGGCGAAGAAGATCACCAGGCTCACCACCGCGATCACCCCGGCAACGCTGTACTGCGCAATAGCAATTTTTCGAATCGTGACGGGCGACCGGTTCGAGGCCACGGTCGTGATCATCACGCAGCTGCCTGCGGCGCAAGCGATCAACGCGACCTGGGAGAACCCCATCGCAATGTTGGGCCAGTGCAGCACGGTGTCGATCAACAGCGTCAACGGCTGCCAATTCAGGGCAGCCACCAGCCC
>JBKOYU010000324.1:0-1996 GCA_046725575.1 Actinomycetota bacterium
ACGCTGTCCGCACTCGACGTGCACACCGAGGCCGTCGTCGAGGAGGCGTTGCGCCGGGTGCTGCACTCCGTGACCGGCATCGTGGTCGCGCATCGGGCGTCGACCGTGCTGCTCGCCGACAGGGTCGCGCTGCTGAGCGACGGCACGATCACGCACATCGGCACGCACGCGCAGCTGCTGGCGACCGTGCCGCAGTACCGCTACCTGCTGGCCGCCGACGACGAACTCGACGACCGCGCCGAACGCAGCTGCGCGTGGCAGGACGACGAGAACATGCGTCGGCTGGAACGGGTCCATGCGGAGCAGGAAGCCATAAACGAGGCGCGCGCCGCATTCGACAAAAATGAAAGGCCATTCGCAACGTCGGAGGCCGAGCGCCGATGACGACAGTTCATGGGCCGACTCCTCCTCGGGCTCGTTCCTCGCCCGCATCGTCATCGACCGGAACCGAATGGCGGGGCCGGCTCGACGAGGACCAAGACGACAACCTTCCCATCGATGAGAGCGTGCCGCGCCGCCGCGAGGCCCGTGCTCTGCTCGTCTCGCTGCTGCGCCCCTACCGTCTGACGGTCGCGCTGCTTGCGATCGTCGTCGTAGTGGAAAACCTTGCGCGCCTTTCGGTTCCGCTGCTCGTGCAACGCGGCATCGACCATGGCATCCCGCCGATCCTGTCCGGCGGTTCGGCGCACACGCTGATGGTCGTCGTCGCCGTGCTGTGCGTGGTGGTTCTGGTCCAGGCGACCAGCCGGATGTTCTTCCTGCAGCGCTCCGGCCGGATCGGCCAGAAGGTGCTGCTCGAGTTGCGGCGGAGGGTGTTCCGGCACTTCCAGCGACTCGACATCGCTTTTCACGAGCGATACACGTCGGGTCGCGTGGTCAGCCGGTCCACCAACGACGTCGAGGCCATCCAGGACATGTTGGAAACCGGCTTCGACAGCCTGATCACCGCCGTGCTCACGCTGATCGGCACGGCCATTCTCCTTGTGACACTGGATGTTCGGCTCGGCCTGATGTGTCTGGCGGCCTTCCCGGTTCTGGTGGCGCTGGTGTGGTGGTTCCGCAACGAGTCGGCCAAGACGTACCGCAGGGTGCGGGAGAGCGCCGCCCTGGTCATCGTGCAGTTCGTCGAGACGATGACCGGCATCAAGGCGGTGCAGGCTTACCGGCGCGAGCCACGCAATCAGGAGATCTTCGAAGACATCGCCGATCGCTACAAGGCGGACAACGAGCAGACGTTCCGGCTGTTGGCGATCTTCATGCCCGGCGTAAAGCTGGTCGGCAACATCACCACTGGTGTGGTGCTGCTCTACGGCGGCTATCGCGTGCTGCACGGCCAGATGACCATCGGCACCTTGGCGGCGTTCCTGCTGTATCTGCGGATGTTCTTCGAACCGATGCAGGAGATCTCGCAGTTCTTCAACACCTTCCAGTCCGCGTCGTCGGCGCTGGAGAAGCTGGCCGGTGTGCTGGCCGAGCGGCCGGGCATCAAGGATCCGGCGCGCCCGGTCCGGCTCGACCGGGTGCGCGGCGACGTCGCGTTGCACGATGTGCGGTTCTCCTACGTGCCGGGTCGGCCGGTGCTGCCCGACTTGAGCTTGTCAGTTCCGGCCGGGCAGACCATTGCGCTGGTCGGCACCACCGGCGCGGGCAAGACCACGATCGCGAAGCTGATCGCCCGGTTCTACGACCCGGTGGCTGGCTCGGTGACGCTGGATGGCGTTGACCTGAGGGATCTTTCACAGAGTGAACTGCGTCGCCACGTCGTGATGGTCACCCAGGAGAACTTCATGTTCGACGGGACCGTCGCCGACAACATCCGGTTCGGCAGGCCCGACGCCACCGACGGGGATGGGGGGGCGGCCGCCGCGGCGGTCGGCGCCGACCGGTTCATCGACGCGCTGCCCGACGGCTACGACACCGACGTCGCCAAGCGCGGCGGCCGGCTCTCGGCGGGGCAGCGGCAGCTGGTCGCGTTCGCCCGCGCATTCCTCGCCGA
>JBKOYU010000650.1:0-3201 GCA_046725575.1 Actinomycetota bacterium
GGTAGTAGTGCGTGCTCGCCGGCTCGATGAGCGCGACGTCGGTGTAGCCCTTGCGGAGCATGCGGGCCGCGACCGTGATGCCGGCCGTGCCGCCGCCGACGATCAGGATTTGGTGTTTGGCGGTGGCCATGGGTTTCCTTCTCTCTCAGGCGGTTTGGACGGTTTCTTGCCAGGCGGCGTAGCCGCCGAGAATGTCGCTCACGTCGGCGAAGCCGCGCTGCCGAAGCAGGCTCGCGGCGACCGACGACCGGTAGCCGCCGGCGCAGTACACGACGGTCGGCTTGGTGACGTCGAGCTCGTCCAGCCGGGACGGCAGCTGGCCCACCGGGATGATGGTCGCGCCCGGGATTGTGCCGGCCGCGGTCTCGCCCAGGTTGCGGACGTCGACGATTTGGAGATCGGTCATCTGCGACGCCCGCTCGTCGAACGCCTTGGCTGTCAACCGTGATGCCATCTGGACGTCGCCTTGGTGCTCGAGCATCGCCTTGTACGGGTGGTCGAGGTAGCCGATCACCCGGTCGAATCCGATTCGGGCGAGCCGGTTCTTGCCCTCGAGCTCGTGGCCGGGCTCGGTGAACAGCACGATGTCGACGTCGGGCGGGAGCACCGAACCGGCGAACTCGGCGTAGCGGCCGTTGAGTCCGATGTTGATGGCGTGGCGCAGGTGGCCCGTGGCGAATTCCTCCGGCGCGCGGCCGTCGACTAGCACGGCACCGCCGTCGATCGCTTCGAGCAGCTGCTGGTAGGTCATCGCTGTTGGCATCTTGGTCTCGTCCAGCAGCCCGTGGGCCGTGCGGTTGAGAATCGCGTCGTAGACGAAGTAGCCCGGCGCGGGTGGCTGGCCCTCGGTGACGAGCTCGACGAACGTCGGCTTGTCCCGGGCACGCAGGGCGTAGTTCGTCGCCTTCTGGTCGCCGATCGTCGACCACAGGTCGGTCGACAGGTTCTTGCCGCATGCCGAGCCCGCGCCGTGGGCGGGATACACCCGGGTCGCGTCGGGCAGCGTCATTAGCTTGTCGTGTAGCGAGTCGTAGAGCTGGTCGGCGAGCTCGTCACGGCTGAAGCCGATCGAGGCCAGCAGGTCGGGTCGGCCCACGTCGCCGATGAAGAGGGTGTCGCCGGTGAGGACGCCGTACGGGATCTCGTCGTCGGCGTGCTCGTAGATCACGATGCTGAGCGACTCGGGCGTGTGCCCGGGGGTGTGGCGGAACTCCAGCGTCACGTCGCCGAGCGCATAGCGCTGGCCGTCGTCGACTCCCATCGACTCGAACTCGGTCTCGGCGACCGACGAGTAGACGATCTTCGCGCCGGTCGCCTTCGCCAGTTCGAGGTGGCCGGACAGGAAGTCGGCGTGGAAGTGGGTCTCGATGGCCAGTTCGATGGTGAAGCCGAGCTCCGCGGCGTCGGTGAGATACTCGGACACGTCGCGCTGCGGGTCGACGACGACGGCCCGCCCGGTCGTCTCGTCACCGATCAGGTAAGAGGCGTGCGACAGACACTCCAGGTAGTACTGGATGAACTTCATGGCCCTGTCCTTTCGTTTGAGTCTATGTTTCGTCATGCTCGCCCGGAACCGGATTTCCCTGTTGCTGATGGGTGACCACCGGCCGCACACTACATCGGTTCGCGACCCGACCGGAGGTCAGCATGACCTGGCGGTACCCGAACGCATGGCCGGAACTGGCGCGGGCTCAAGCCAGCCTCTCTATACATTCGCCACGAACCTGAGACCGGTCTTGTCGCCAGGTGCCGAGACGCGCACGCCCGCCGAAGGAATAGCGCACGTTTCGAATAAGTGCCCTCTGCCAGGTTATTTCGTGTTCAACAATCCCGCGCGTACGTCGGTCGTCGGCGTCCACTTCAGGCCGGGTGGTGCGCTGCCGTTTCTGGGTGTGCCGCCGGGCGAGCTTGCCGATCGTCACGCCGATCTCGAGCTGCTGTGGGGTCGCTCCGCGGCGACGGAGTTGCGTGAGCGTTTGTGCGCAGCTACCACATCGACGGAGCGATTCGCCGTCCTGGAATCTGCGCTGCGGTCGCGCTTGCCGGCCGATGTCCCGGGACACCGCGCAGTGCCGTTCGCGCTCGAACAGCTCGCTCGGCCGGGTAGCACCGTGGGTGGGGTGGCTGCGAGCGTCGAACTCAGCCGTCGCCGGTTCACCCAGATTTTCACGAGCGAAGTGGGCATGGCCCCGAAGCACCTGAGTCGTGTGTTGCGATTCCAGCGTGTGAGTGCCCTCGCTCGGCGTGCCGAGGCGCCGGACTGGGGCCAACTGGCCTTGGCATGTGGCTACTTCGATCAATCGCATCTGATCAATGAGGTGCGCGAGTTCGCCGGGACGACGCCGGTGGGGCTGATACGCGCGACCCGGCAGTTCGAGGATCTGCATCTCACCGATTCGTAGGGGTCACATTTTTCCAAGACCGCTGCCGGTACACGCCCATAACGTTGGGGGATGATGGTCGAACAGAAGACCCGAGCGTTACTGGCCTGCGGCATCGTGGCGGGTCCGATCTATATCGCGGTGACGGCGGTCCAGGCGTTGACCCGTGCCGGCTTCGATCGGTCGCACCACCGCTACAACCTGCTGACAACCGGGGACCTCGGCTGGATCCATCGAACCAACTATGTGGTGGCCGGGGTGTTGATGGTGCTCTTCGCGGTTGGCGCAGGGCGGATGCTGCGGCAGGGCCGGGGTGCACGATGGGCCCCGTGGCTGCTCGGGCTGTACGGGCTGGCCTACGTCTGCAGTGGCTTGTTCCCCGCCGACCCGGTGATCGGCTTCCCGCCCGGCACGGTGTCCGAGTCGACAACCTGGCATGGGATCGCCCAGATGGCCTCACGTTCGGTCAGCTCCGCCGCCCTCATTGCGGCGAGCCTCGTCGTCGCAAGGTGGTTCACCGCCCAGGGGCTGCGAGGGTGGGCCTGGTTTTCCTGGCTCGCCGTTCCTGTGTCGCTGGGCGCCTTTGCCCTCGTCAGTGCCGCAGGAGCCGACACTGCCACGAAGTATGCGGCCTTCCTTGTACCGGGAATCTTGATGTGGGTGTGGGTCACATCGTTCGCAGTTCATCTGTACCGACGTGAGGAACTTTCGGGGACGGCCGCACTTACGCAGCCGAGCGGAGGTCCGCGCGCAGCCTCATCGTGTTGATTCTGCGCACAGGGCGCAGGCCACTCGCATTTTCGCGCCGCAGGCGCAGAGT
>JBKOYU010000155.1:0-5362 GCA_046725575.1 Actinomycetota bacterium
GCCATACACAACGCGCGGTGCCCCGGAAAGTAGAAATGCATCTCGGCAGGAGCCTCGGTGCCGGGGGCCATCTGAAACTCGATCTCGACGCCGTCGATGGTGTGCGTCTCACCGGTTTCGCGGATGTCGACCGTCGGCACGATCAGCGCGACCTCGCCGGTGGAGCCGACCTGCCCCAGTCCGCAGCCCACCTGACCCTGCGGACCGCGGTCCAGCGCGGCGCCGTACATGTAGGCGGCGCGTCGCGCCATCGCGGTGCCGGCGTAGACGTTCTCCTGGACGGCGTGCTGCGCGAAGTGCTCCGGCGCAATCACTGCCACGCGGCCGGCGTCGACGTCCGCCTGCGTCGTCACACCCAGCACGCCACCGAAATGATCGACGTGACTGTGGGTGTAGATGACGGCTACCACCGGTCGGTCACCGCGGTGTGTGCGATACAGGTTCAGCGCGGCGGCCGCGGTCTCGGTGGAGATCAACGGATCGATGACGATTACTCCGGTGTCGCCTTCGATGAAGCTGATGTTCGACAGGTCGAAGCCGCGCACCTGGTAGATGCCCTCGACGACTTCGTAGAGGCCCTGCTTGGCGCACAGCTTGCTCTGCCGCCATAGGCTGGGATGCACCGATGGCGGCGCGTCGCCGGTCACGAACGAGTAGGCGTCGTTGTCCCACACGACTCGACCGTCGGCGGCCTTGATGACGCACGGGCTTTGGGAGGCGATGAATCCGCGGTCGGCGTCGTCGAAGTCCGCGGTGTCGTCGAACGGCAGATTCTTCAGGTGCTCGCTATGCGCGGATTCGATGACGGCGGTGGGCTGCTTCTGCTCCATGACGCAGACATTGCCACGATTTTTTGACGGCGGTGCTTGACTGACGGTATGAATGTCCGTCGAGTAGTGACCGGGCACACAACGCGTCCGGCAAGTCAGTGTTCGTCAGCGATGAGACGGTGGCACCCGTCGAGATCGGGGTGATGCCGCAGTTCCAGCCTCACCTGTTATGGGGCGGAGACAAGACACCACAGTTTCCCGATGACGGCACCATGCCGGAGTGGCACACCTACTTCCCGCCGATCGGCGGCTTCCGGTTCGGACTCTTCACCGCAGTGCCCGCTACTTAGCGTTCCTGTTGGGCCAACCACCGGTCCGCGCGGCGCTTCGACGCCCGCGACAGCCAGGCGTCTTGGATCAGCTCGGTCAGTTCGGCCTTGCCGATCGCGCGTAAGTCCTTGGCGCGCACCAGAACCGACGGATGGCCGTCGAACCGGTCGGTGGTGAAGAACGGCGAATCGGGATCCTGGATGAGCGACAGCTTGTCGCTTTCAGACTCCACCCAGATCATGATCACGTCGGCATAGCGCTCGCCAGTGTCGGGATCCTGGGCGTCGGGTTGCGGCGTGCGGAAGAACACGAACGACTTGCCGCCCACTTGGTAGATTGCGTTTCCCTTCGGCCCCTCGATACGCGTGACATGGGGCATCGACGCCGCGATCTCGTGCACGTCGGCGACGCGGGCCGGGCGGTCACGCATGGCGTTCCAGGTTGTGCAGCACGACATCTGACAACGCCGCGTTGTCGACGGTGGCGGTCATGTACGTGCAGAACGGTTGCCGTCGCCGATCGGTCGGCGAGCCCGGGTTGAGCAGACGCAGGCCGGTCTTGGCGGTGGTGTCCCACGGAATGTGGCTGTGCCCGAAGACGAGCACATCGGAGTCGGGATATTCGTGTGCCATCCGCGCCTCGCGGCCGGTGGCAGCCCCGGTCTCGTGCACCACCGTGAACCTCAGCCCGCCCAGCGTCGCATCGGCGCGTTCGGGTAGGCGGCGCCGCAACTCCGCGCCGTCGTTGTTGCCCCAGCACGCGACCAGACGCTTGGCCCTGGCCTCCAGCAGGTCGAGCAGCGATGGATCCACCCAGTCGCCGGCGTGCAACACCACATCGGCGTCGGCTACCTCGTCCCAGACGCGTCTGGGCAGGTCGCGGGCGCGCTGGGGGACATGAGTATCGGCGATCAGCAGCAGTCGCACGGGCCCAATCTAGCGGCGCATAATGGCGGCAGGTGAGTCCCCATGGAGGTTCTCGCAGCCGCGTTCTGTGTAGCGCTGGCGATCTGGTTCTTCGGGATCTGGCGCTCCTACGAGCAGCGCCGCCGTCACCCGCCGCGCTACTAGCGCTTGGCCTGCCGCAGGGTGAGCAGGAGGTAAACGCCGCCCGCAACCAGACTGCCTGACAACCAGGAGAAATCGGAGTTGCCGAACGACGTCGCCAGGGCCCCTGCATGGCGGGGACGAGGCCGTACTGCCATGCCCAGGCCGCAACGACGCCGGCGGCGAGGCTGATAAGTCCGCTTGTGTCGAACTTGGCATATGTCGACGTGCCGGCGGGTTCGTAGAGAGCGTCGATGTTCATCGCGCCACGCCGAACCACGAAGTAGTCGACAAGGATGATGGCCGCCCACGGGCTGATCCATACCAGGATCGACGCCATCCAGTCGTCGAATGCGTGCGCGAAGCTGTCGGCGTTGACGAAGACCGCCAGCACAACCGAGGCGACCAGCCCCGCCACGAGGGTGACCTTCCAACGTGCGGCGCGGACACCGATCAAAAGCGCCGCGAGCGAGCACGCTCGGCGGGATCGTCGGCCGAAAAGGCGAACACGTCACCGACCTGCCCGCCGTCGACATCGACGACCCGCACCATCTGACCCCTGTGTAAAGCCACGGCCCGACCCGCGCTTGCGGGCACCACAGTGCACGGCACGATCGTCGGCGCCGAGGCCTACGCAGCATATGGCCGGCTATTGGCGGAACAGGCCGAGATCGAGCTGGCGACAACGCGTCGGCTCGCACGAAATATCAACGCAGAGAACGAAATCCGGAGCCTCCGATCGGCAATGGCATCACTACGCCGACAACTCGAGATCGAGCTCGACGGCGCGGTGCTGCTGTGCCCGACCGTGCGACATGAACCACCCCGGCTTGACGAGCTGCTCGCATCCGACGATCTCTACGACACCCGCAACGCCAGCACGCTTCGCACGACAATGGTGCTGAGTTACCTCGGCACCTGCGGCGTCAGCATTCCGCTACGCGGGCCGGACGGCCGAGCGACGGTCGGACTGCTTGCCTCGTTGCCGGAGGGGCACGATCGTCGGCTGCTCAGCTTTGGCGAGACCGTGGCTGCCATCCTGGCGCGGGGGCATTCAGCACCTAGGTGGATTCCGTCGGCGCGAAAACCTCGATCACGCCGTTGATCTCGCGTACCTGGAACTTCGGCAGAGGCGGCGGCGCGATGGGTAACTGGTGCGTGACTGTGGTCCCCTCCAAAGAAAACGATGTCGAGTGGCACGGGCAGCGCAATCGGCTCTCGGGCGCGTCCAGCCACAACTTGCAACCCTGGTGCGTGCAGACCCCGGACACCGCCTCCAACTTCGCGTCGGCGCGATGAACGAACCCGTTGACTGAGCCGAGGTCGAACGCGACGGCTCCGCCCTCCGGGAGGTCGACACTCGCGCCGACGGGCCGCCAGGTTCCCGCGTTGGGTTCGAGCTCACTTTGCGGCGTTGCCTGGCGTGTCTCGGTCGGAGCGAGCAGGTTGCGGCCGACCACCAAACCGGCCGCCGCCGAGGCGGCTGCAACCGAGGTGCCGATGACGACCTGGCGACGGCGTGGCGCCCATCGGGGATGGCTGACAGGCTGCTGTTCGTCGGCCGTCCCGGCGGCCAGCCTGCGATGCAGATCGGTGACGAACTCCTCGCGCGGTGCATCACTGCCCAACCGGGCCGCCCGCAACTCGATGGCGGTCTTCATCTGCTCGGCCTCGAAATCGTCTGGGCGGGCACGTTCAGTGGGTCGCCCTCGCAGCAGGCCCTCCACGAAGCGGCGTACGGTTCGGCTGCTCACGACGTGGCCTCCTCACCCGATTGTGCCGCCATGCGCAGGGCGCGGTGCTGCAACACCTTTGCGTTCGCGACGCTCACCCCCATCTGGCTGGCCGCCTCCCGCACCGAAAAGGCCTGCAGGAAGCGCAGTTCCAGGATCCTGCGGTAGTTGTCCGGCAGCCGCTGCAGTAGCCGACGCACCTTGTCGGGGGCGTCGCTCGCGACGAACTCCGGCTCGATGACTTCCGGCACATCCTCCTCGATCGATGTCACCGGCCTGCCCATCCGGTCGCCCCAGTAGGACGCGAGGACCGTCCGGGCAGTCATCCGAAGATATTTGCGCACCTCCGGCACCGTCGCCGAAACCCGCATCGGCCGCAGCGCCGTCATGAACACTTCCGCGGTCAAATCTTCGGCATCCGGTTGGTTACCGACCTTGCCGTACATCAACCGGTAGACCCAGGTGACGTTGGCGCGATACACCGCGTCCCAATCCGGATACACCGCGCCCCTCACGGACTGCAGCCCTGTTACGGGTTGAGGCCGGGGTGCGTCACTCTCGCTGCGGATCACTTACGTCACTACGGCCGGGGCTCGGTCAGGGTTCATTCGGGCGTCGAACGAATACGCCCCGGCGCCGACGATGAGGAGGAAGACGCTGCCGCACAGCATCGCCACTTCGAGGCGTCCTTCGTGGAAGAAGTCCCAGAAGCCGCCCTCCTTCGGGTATAGCGGGGCGTGACCCCACAGGAGCGGCACCTTGGTGATCCCGAGTGCGCCGAGCATGTCGACGATCATCGGCAGGGTCGCCAAGCGGGTGAACAGCCCGACGAGAATAAGCGCACCGCACCCGATTTCGAAGACGCCGTCCAAGTAGGCGAAGAACGTTCCGGCGGGGATGCCGGCCTTGGTGAACCGGCCGGGCCCAAGGGCGTCCGGCCGGAGAAACTTCAGCACACCTTCACCGGCGAAGATCAGGCCGACGTAGAGGCGGATGAGGACGACGGCACCGGATGCACGCGTGGCGGTGAGCTGATTCAGCGTCATGCTAGGAGATAGCCAGCGGGGTTACACAGGGATTCCGGAGGCCGACCCATCGGCTCGATAACATTCGACCGGCCGCGGCGCATAGCCCGCTGGTCGACGGCCGATCCCACTGACGAGTTCCCCGCCGTTCGACTTGACCACATGGGTGGGAAACCGGGCCATGCCGCATCCTATCGGCGCTGGTAGTGAGCGCGCCCGAAGGGATTCGAACCCCCAACCTTCTGATCCGTAGTCAGATGCTCTATCCGTTGAGCTACGGGCGCATGTCTTTACTTGTGCGGCTGACGAGTCAGCCACGGCGGAGGCGAGAGGATTTGAACCTCCGGTCGCCTTTGAGGGCGACAACTCATTAGCAGTGAGCCCCATTCGGCCGCTCTGGCACGCCTCCTGACGTTTAACCGCCGATCCGACAGCGTACACAGGGGCAACAGGCGAAG
>JBKOYU010000231.1:0-6325 GCA_046725575.1 Actinomycetota bacterium
TCGCGGGTGTACGGCGGCAAGCTGGCCGACCGCATCGGCGGTGGCCGGGTCACGCTGGCGGTGTTCGCCGGGATGATCCTGGGCGCCGGGATCCTCGTCGGCGTGAGCATGCTCGACGACCACACGTCCGGGGCCGCGACCGCCACCATGATGGCCGGCTACGTCGTCGGGTTCATCGCGCTGTTCCTGCTGTCGGGCATCGGCAACGGCTCGGTGTACAAGATGATCCCGTCGATCTTCGAGGCCCGCAGCCGTTCACTGCAGATGTCCGAGGCCGAGCGGGCGGCCTGGTCACGGGCGATGTCGGGCGCGTTGATCGGGTTCGCCGGTGCGGTGGGCGCGCTCGGCGGCGTCGGCATCAACCTCGCACTGCGGCAGTCGTATCTGACCAGCCACTCCGCCACCTCCGCGTGCTGGATCTTCCTGGCCTTCTACGTGGTCGCCTGCGCGGTGACCTGGGTGATGTACGTGCGGCGGCCGGTGTCTGCCCCCGAGGTCACCGCAGAACCCGTCTCGGATTTGGCCCGGACATGACCTCCTTCGTGTCGGGTCAGGGCAGGGCAACAACGGAGTTGCCCTGTTCACGTCGGTCGACACGTCCGGGCAATGGCTGGGTAACCGGTTCGAAACACGTAGTGAAAACACTGGGACCATGAGTGAGCCTGACTGGGCACCGCTCACCGGCTTTCGGGTGGCGGTGACGTCCGCCCGACGTGCCGACGAACTGAGTGCGCTGCTGCAACGCCGCGGCGCGACGGTGACCAGCGCCGCGGCCATCGCCATGGTGCCGCTGCCTGACGACGACGAATTGCGCGGGCACACCGAGGCGTTGATCGATGTGCCGCCCGACATTGTGATCGCCACCACAGGCATCGGCTTCCGGGGCTGGGTCGCCGCGGCCGACGGCTGGGGGTTGACGCACGAGCTGCTGACGGCGCTCGGCAAGGCCCGCGTCGTGTCGAGGGGTCCGAAGGCCACCGGGGCGCTGCGCGCCGCGGGTCTGCCCGAAGAATGGTCGCCGGAGTCCGAGTCGTCGCGCGAACTCCTGCACTACCTGGTCGAGGGTGGCGTCGCCGGCCAGCGGATCGCCGTACAGCTACACGGCGCCACCGACGACTGGGATCCGTTCCCCGAGTTCCTCGACGAATTGCGCGCGGCGGGTGCGGAAGTGGTGCCGATCCGGGTGTACCGCTGGCATCCCGCGCCGCGCAACGGTGACTTCGACCAGCTGGTGGCGGGCATCGCGGAGGAGAAGTTCGACGCGGTCGCCTTCACGTCGGCGCCCGCGGTCGCGTCGGTGCTGATGCGCGCGGCCGAGATGGGCCTCGAGGACCAAGTGCTTTCGGCATTTCGGAGCGGCGTGCATGCGATGTGCGTCGGACCGGTCACCGCCAGGCCGCTGGTACGGCTGGGCGTGCCGACATCGGCGCCGGAGCGAATGCGGTTGGGCGCGTTGGCCCGTCACATCACGGACGAGCTGCCGCTGCTGCAGTCGCGCACGGTGCGGGTGGCCGGGCATCTGTTGGAGATCCGGGGCACCTGCGTGCTGGTCGACGGCGTGGTCAAGGCGGTTTCGCCGGCCGGGATGGCGACCATCCGCGCGCTGGCGCACCGACCCGGGGCGGTGGTATCGCGCACCGACCTGCTCGGCGCGCTGCCCGGCAGCGGCACCGATACCCACGCGGTGGAAACGGCGGTGCTGCGCCTTCGAACAGCATTGGGCGACAAGAACATTGTGTCGACTGTGGTCAAGCGCGGCTACCGGCTGGCGGTCGACGACGAACTGGCGCACGCGCTATGAGCTCCCCAGCTTGCGCGTGGGCCCACGTATTGGTGGTACACGGCACCCGCAAGCAGCGGGGTGTCGCGATGGTCGGCGATCTGGCTTCGCGAGTGGCTGCGACGCTTGGGCAGACGGTGCACGTGTCGTTCGTGGACGTGCTCGGCCCGACGCCATCCGAAGTGCTGGCGTCGATGGCGGGCCCGACGATCATGGTGCCGGCGTTCCTGTCGCGCGGCTATCACGTCACCGCCGACATACCCGCGCACGTGGAGGCGGCCGGGCATCGCGATGTCACGGTGACGGAAGCGCTCGGGCCGGGGCCGCAGTTGGTGCGGGTCTTGGCGGATCGGCTTGTTGAGTCTGGTTGGCGCCGTGACGATTCAGTGATCCTGGCCGCGGCGGGTACCTCGGATCCAGGCGCCCAGCACGACCTGCACATGATGGCAACGGGCCTGTCGGCGATCACCGGTTCGCGCGTCGAGCTGGCGTTCGCCGCCACTGGGACGCCTCGGGTTGCCGATGCCGTGGCCGCGATGCGCCAGCGTGGCGCCCGTCGGGTCGTCGTGGCGTCGTACCTGTTGTCGGAGGGCCTGTTTCAGGACCGGCTGGGGGCCAGCGGCGCCGACGTGGTGACCGAACCGCTCGGCACGCATCCCGGCCTGGTGCGGTTGATCGCCAACAGGTTCCGACGCGCCCGCGTGCCGATGGCGGCCTAGTTCCTACCGCGAAACTGTATTCCGTCAGCGAAAGTTCGAATAAGGGCCTGCTGGAATACAGTTTCGGCGAAATGAGTTAGGCCCCGATCTCGACGAAGCCCTCGGCGGTGACGCGGGTGGCGTAGACCGGCAGCGCGACGTCGGGGTCATCGAGGCAGCGGCCGTCGTCAAGCGCGAATGCCTGCTTCTTGATCGGCGTCTGCACTGTGGCGCGTCCGCCGCGGTCGCCGACGATGCCACGCGACATCACCGCCGCTCCGGAGAACGGATCGATGTTGCCGACCGAGCGCAGCGAACCGTCATCGAGGCGGAACAGCGCTGCCTGCGCACCGTCGGGCAGCAGCACTCCCACCCCGCGATTGGGGATCAGGAAGTCGTAGGCGCAGGCGGTTGTCCAGACCTGGATGTCGTTGAGCAGACTCATGTTTGGGCTACCCCCGTACCTTTGGCATTCCGATGGGAACCTTGCGACCGGACTGTTCGGTGAACTCGATGGTGGGGTCGGCGACATCTGGAGCATTGACGAACGAGACGAACCGCGACAGTTTGTTCGGGTCCTCGAGCACGCCCTTCCATTCGCAGGCGTAGCCGGCCACGTGGCGTTCGATGGCCTCCTCGAACTCCGCGGCCAGGCCGAGCGAGTCGTTGCAGACAACATCACGGAGGTGGTCGAGACCGCCGTCCATCGCCTCCAGCCACGGCGCGGTGCGCTGCAGCCGGTCGGCGGTGCGGATGTAGAACATCAGGAAGCGGTCGATGTAGCGCACCAGCGTCTCGTCGTCGAGGTCGCTCGCCAACTGCTGCGAGTGCCGCGGCGTATTGCCGCCGTTTCCGCAGACGTTTAGGTTCCAGCCCTTCTCGGTGGCGATGACGCCGACGTCCTTGCTCTGCGCTTCCGCGCATTCGCGCGCACATCCCGAGACGGCCATCTTGATCTTGTGCGGTGCCCGCAGGCCCCGGTATCGCTTCTCGATCTCGACGGCCATGTTTACCGAATCCTGCTGGCCATAGCGGCACCAGGTACTGCCGACGCAGCTCTTCACCGTCCGCAGCGCCTTACCGTAGGCGTGCCCGGACTCCATGCCGCCGTCCACCAGGCGACGCCAGATCTCCGGCAGCTGATCCACCCGCGCGCCGAACATGTCGATCCGCTGCCCGCCGGTGATCTTGGTGTACAGGTTGAAGTCACGGGCGATCTCGCCGATCAGGATCAGCTGCTCGGGGGTGATTTCACCGCCCGGCGACCGCGGCACCACCGAGTAGCTGCCGTTCTTCTGGATGTTGGCCAGGAAGTGGTCGTTGGAGTCCTGCAGCGAGGCTTGCTCGCCGTCGAGGATGTGCTCCGAGCTGGTCGACGCCAAGATCGACGCGACCGCGGGTTTGCAGATGTCGCAACCCTTTCCGGTGCCGAAGCGCTCGATCAGACCGGAGAAGGTCCGGATCGATGTCGCGGAGACGATCGAGAACAGCTCGGCCCGCGAGTGGCTGAAGTGCTCACACAGCGCCTTGGACTGCTCGACACCCTCGGCCTCGAGCAGCTGCTTGAGCAGCGGCACGCAGGAGCCGCACGAGGTGCCTGCCAGCGTGCACTTCTTCAGCTCGGGGACATCGCAGCAGCCACCCGCGATGGCCTCGGTGAGATCACCCTTGGTGACGTTGTTGCACGAGCAGATCTGCGCGGCGGGCGGAAGCGCGCCGACGCCCAATCCCCCTGAGCCACCATCCGATCCGGCCGGGGCTATCAGCGCCATCGGATCGCCGGGCAGCTGCTCGCCGACCATTGGCCGCAGCACGCCGTACGACGACGCGTCGCCGACCAGGATGCCGCCCAGCAGCGTCTTGGCGTCATCGGACAACACCAGCTTGGCGTAGGTCTGGTTGACCGCGTCGTTGACCACCACCTCAAGACAGTTGGCCGTGGTCCCCATCGCATCGCCGAAGCTGGCCACGTCGACACCCAGCAGCTTGAGCTTGGTCGACATGTCGGCCTCGGGGAACTCGGCGGCGCCGCCGAGCAACCGGTCGGCGACGACCTCGGCGCTGGTGTAGCCCGGGGCGACCAGGCCGTAGCAGCGGCCCTCGATGGCCGCCACCTCGCCGATCGCGTAGATGTTGGGATCTCTTGTGGCACAAGATAAGTCAGTGAGCACACCGCCGCGCTCGGCGATCGCGATATCCGCCGCGCGGGCCAACTCGTCGCGGGGGCGCACACCCGCCGCGAAGACAACCAGGCCGGCGTCGATGGCCATCCCGTCGCTCAGCGTCACCCGCACCGAGTCGTCGTCGGCGGACCGCCGGACGGGCCGATTGCGCTGTGCCGGCTCGATCGCTTCGGTGCCAACGCCGACATGCACGGCGATGCCGAGCTCGGTGATCATCCTGCCGAGCAGGGCGCCGCCCGCCTCGTCCAACTGCTGGGCCATCAGGCGCGGTGCCATCTCGACGACGTGGGTCTGCAGGCCGAACTGGCGCAACGCATTAGCGGCCTCGAGACCCAGCAGACCGCCGCCGATCACCACACCCACCGGGGCATGGCCGCCGTCCATTGCACGAAGCGCGTCCGCGCGGATCGCGTCGAGGTCGTCGAGCGTGCGGTACACATGACACGACGGAAGGTCGTGACCGGGCACCGGCGGCACGAACGCATACGAGCCGGTGGCCAGCACCAGCGCGTCATACGCCACCCGCTCCCCGTCGGCCGTCATAACCTTCTTGGCGGCCCGGTCGATTTCGGTGACCCGGCTGCCCAGCCGCAACTCGACCAGGTCGTCGTCGCGGTAGTCGTTGCCGGGCAGGCCGAGCAGGCCGCGGTCCCAGTGCTCGGTGTAGCCCGTGAGCCCGACGCGGTCGTAGGCGGCGTCGGCTTCCTCGGCGAGCACGGTCACCCGCCAGGCGCCGTCGTCATCGCGCGACCGCAGCGCCTCGACGAACCGGTGACCGACCATCCCGTGGCCGACGACCACGACGCTTGATGTAGAGCGCATGTCGGAGAGGTTAAGCAGCGGATATTGCCGCAATGTCGCCTCATGTGAAGCGCCCATCACGGAGTCCTCACCGTCGCCGTCCGCAGGGTGTGAGCCGGTTCGCTGACGGCGAACGCGCTGCTGGAACATGAGCGTTGTCGACTCAAGTTATTACTTGTAGTGGACCGGTGTGGTGCCGGTCACGACAGAGCAAGGAGACACAACCGATGAGCAATGTGACCCTGTGGGCCCGACCCGCGTGGGACATCGACCGTTGGGTGCGCGATTACTTCGGCCCCGCCACCGCCAACGACTGGTTCAAGGGCTTCAGCCCAGCCGCCGAGATCGCCAAGGACGGTGAGGACGCGGTAGTCCGTGTTGAACTGCCCGGCGTCGACGTCGAAAAGGACGTCAACGTCGAGGTCGACAGGGGCCAGCTCGTCATTCGTGGTGAGCGCCGCGACGAACGCTCGGAGGAGAAGGACGGGCGCGCGCTCAGCGAGGTCCGTTACGGGTCCTTCCGGCGGTCGTTCAAGCTGCCTGCCCACATCACCAGCGACGCGATCTCGGCATCGTATGACGCCGGCGTGCTGACGGTACGGGTCGCCGGTGCGCACAAGGGCGCAGAGGCGCAGCGCATCGCGATCGAGAGCAAGTAACACTCGCGACACCAAATCCGGTGGGACCCTTGAGGTTCCACCGGATTCGTCGTCTTACCCCCGCCTCGACGATTTGTTGGCGGTGTGGATCACCGCCCACAGCAGTAGCGCCAACAGCACCACCCCGGCCACTCCCGCGGCCGCTATTACCGGTTGCTGGTCGTGCCAGCTGCCGTCGTCGTCACCGCTCACGCGGGAATGCTA
>JBKOYU010000307.1:0-7810 GCA_046725575.1 Actinomycetota bacterium
GCTCACCGGTGTCATTGACCGGGTCAAGAACGAGGCTGGAGTGGAGATCCTGGCCGGCGGAACCACCGACGACAGCGAGGGCTACTTCATCCGGCCGACCGTGGTGCAAGCGGACAACCCCGCGCACGAGGTGTTCACCACCGAGTACTTCGGGCCGATCCTCGGGGTGTTCGTGTACGACGACGCCGACTACGACCGGGTGCTGCGCGAGGCGGCCGACATCGCACCGTACGGGCTGACCGGAGCGGTGATCGCGCAGGACCGGGCCGCGATCAGTGAGGCGATGGAGGTGTTGCGGTTCTCGGCCGGCAACTTCTACGTCAACGACAAGCCGACCGGCGCCGTCGTCGGGCAACAGCCGTTCGGCGGCGCGCGGGCAAGTGGGACCAACGACAAGGCCGGGTCAGTGTTGAACCTGCTCCGCTGGGTGTCGCCGCGCACGCTCAAGGAGACCTTCGTGCCACCCACCGACTACCGCTATCCCTACATGGGGTGACGCGATCAAGTACAGCGGCAGCCGGCCGCCCGAAAGACAGGATCATGGGTGAGGTTGCCTACCGGGCGTCACGCCATCCGCTGCGGGCGTACAACAGCGTGTGGCAGCGGGTGACGGTACTCCAGAAATGGGGGATGACCTGTTTGTATCGCGAGAAATGGGGAAATCTCTGTGTGTTGCCGATTCGGACCGTGACGCCGATCCGCGTCGGCCCTTGCCACAACATGAGGAGCCAACATGTCGCATGAAGCAACCCCCAGCGGCGGGCTAGGCAAAGGGCTAAGGCAACGACACCTGGCGATGATCGCGATCGGCGGGGTAATCGGTGCGGGGCTGTTCGTCGGTTCCGGCGTGGTGATGAACAGTGTCGGTCCGGCCGCCTTCCTCACCTACGCGGTAACCGGTTTCTTCTTCATCCTGGTCATGCGCATGCTCGGCGAGATGGCCACGGCGAACCCGTCGACTGGCTCGTTCGCCGACTACGCCCGGCAGGCCCTCGGCGGCTGGGCCGGCTTCTCGGTCGGCTGGCTGTATTGGTACTTCTGGGTCATCGTGGTCGGCTTCGAGGCGGTCGCCGGGGGCAAGATCTTGCAGCGTTGGATCCCCGACGTTCCGCTGTGGGCCATTGCGCTGGTCCTGATGATCTTGATGACCGCCACGAACCTCTTCTCGGTGGCGTCCTACGGCGAGTTCGAGTACTGGTTCGCCGGACTCAAGGTCGTGACAATCATGGTCTTTATCGGGCTCGGGGCGCTTTTCGTGCTTGGTCTGTGGCCCGGCAAGGATCTGGACTTCTCCAACCTGACCGCGCACGGCGGGTTCGCTCCCAACGGCGTAGGGGCGATCTTCTCCGGTGTTGTGATCGTGGTCTTCTCCTTCGTCGGCGCCGAGATCGCCACCATCGCTGCGGCCGAGTCGTCGGACCCGCACAGGGCGGTTGTCAGGGCCACCAACTCGGTGATCTTCCGGGTGGCGTTCTTCTACGTCGGATCGATCTTCCTGCTGGTCGCGATCCTGCCCTGGAACTCCCCAGAGCTGGGCTCCTCGCCCTACGTCAGCGCGCTCGACGAGATGGGCATCCCGGCAGCTGCGGCGATCATGAACGCGGTCGTCCTGGTCGCCGTGCTGTCCTGTCTCAACTCGGGCCTGTACACCGCGTCTCGCATGCTGTTCGTGCTCTCGGCGCGGCACGAGGCGCCGCGGTGGATGCTCGACGTGAGCAGGCGCGGCGTGCCGATGAAGGCGATTCTCGCCTCGACCTTCATCGGGTACCTGTGTGTGATCGCCGCGTTCGTCTCCCCGGACCAGGTGTTCCTGTTCCTGCTCAACTCCTCCGGGGCGATCATCCTCTTCGTCTACCTCATGATCTGCGTTTCGCAGCTACGATTGCGGCGGATCACCGAGCGCACCGCACCGGAGCGGCTGGTCATCAAGATGTGGTTCTTCCCGGTACTCACCATCATCACGGCCGTGGCGATCGTCGCCGTCCTGGTCGCGATGTTCGTGGGTGCCGAGACCCGAACCCAGATCGTGCTGGGCCTGCTGGCCTGGGCGGTGGTGCTCGGGGCGTACGCGGTGTTACGCCGGGTCGCTCCCGCCACGGTCGAGGCGCACACGAGCGAGGAAGGCCTGGCCGCCGAGCAGAAGGCAGATGCCTGGATGCATGAGCACGGCGCGGCTGGCGACCTGGAGGTCGACGCCGTTGTTGGTGAGGGCCGGCTCTCCCCGGACGTGATCCGCCGCTCGGACCAGGAGGGCTATATCACCCAAGGCCCGTGAGGCGACCTGACCCCACGTGGGGTGGCCGGGTCCGGGCGAGGCGCACGCCCGCGAGGAAATGCGACGCATTGGTAGCGGTCTGGGTTATCCGACGATGAGCGAGGTAGACCATGAGTGACCGTCCGGTTCGATCGAGACGATCGTCGAAAGCCTCCACCGCCAAGAAGGCCAGCGCCGCGAGATCGACTCCCGCGGAGCGCACCGCCGCAAAATCCCCAGCCAAGAAGTCGGCCGCTGCGAGTCGTCTCGCAAGAACCACGCTCAAGCCTCGAGAAGTTGGCGTCGGAACCGACGCCGCGTTCGCCTCCGGCTCGGGGCAGGCACGGCGTCGCTTGAAGAACATCTCCGAGGTGCGCCATTTCTTCCGGACCAATGACGTGCCGATCTATTTCTTCGGCGCCACGCCGTTCAACCTGTTGGGCCTGGACCGCTGGGTGCGCCGTTTCTCTTACATCACGTACTACGACGGCTGGGATGGCGCGCATCCCCGCGTCTTCACGCCGAGTCACAAGCCCTACCAGGAGTTCAGCAGCGGCGAGGAGATCAACAACTGGCTGCTGACCAACCCAGAGGTACGGGCCCGTATCGACGCCGCGGCGCCACGAGGTGTGCGGCCCAAGGTCGCGATGGTCTTCTTCGACAGTGAAACCGAAGACATCTGCCGGGAACTCGGCTACGACCTGATCCTGCCGCCGGCCGGCCTGCGCCAGCAGCTCGACTCCAAGATCGTCACGACCCGGCTGGGCAACGAAGCCGGCGCGCCGAGCGTCCCGAACGTGCTGACCCGGGTCGACGACTGGGCGGGCCTGACGGCCGCGGCCGAAAAGGCCGGTCTCGGTGATGAACTCGTGGTCCAAACCCCGTACGGCGACTCCGGTAAGACCACCTTTTTCATTTCCTCAGAGGCCGACTGGCGCAAGCACAGCGTCGATATCGTCGGTGAGGAGATAAAGGTGATGCGCCGCATCAACAACCGTCCCGTCGCGGTCGAGGCCGTGCTCACCCGGTGCGGCACTATCGTCGGACCGTTCATGTCGGAGCTGATCGGCTATAAGAAACTAACCCCGGCGCGCGGCGGGTGGTGCGGCAACGAGATGTATCCCGAGGTGCTGGGTGCCGAGAACCGGCACACGGCAACACAGTTGGTGCGACGGCTCGGTGACCGGCTGGCCCAGGAAGGTTACCGGGGTTTCTTTGAAGTCGACGTTCTCGTCGACACCGATACCGGCGAGGTGTACCTCGGCGAACTCAACCCTCGCATCAGCGGTGCGTCGTCCATCACCAACGTCACCGCGGGCGCCTACGCCGACGTGCCGCTCTTTCTCTTTCACATCCTCGAATACATGAACGTCGACTTCGACCTGGATGTCGACGAGATCAACGAGCGCTGGGAAGAGCTCGCCTCGGCTGACGTGTGGAGTCAGATGATCCTGAAGGAGACCGACGATATCGTCCAGCGGCTGACGGCCACGCCGCGCACCGGCCAGTATTCGCTTGACGGCAGCGGCGCGCTGGTGTTCCGCCGGCCTGCACTGGACTGGCACCAGCTGCAGAACGATTCGGAGGCGTTCTTCCTGCGGATCTACGGTCCCGGGGACTACCGCTGGAAGGGCGCCGATCTTGGTGTCGTTGTGACAAAGGGTCGGCTGCAGGTCGACACCGGCCGCGGCAAATCGGCTTTGACCATTCGGGCGCGCCACCTCATCGACTCGGTACGCGCCGAATTCGCAGGTACACCGGTCGCCGAGCCCCCGACCCCGCTGACGAATGTCGGGGTGAAGTCGGGCTGAGCTAGGGTCGTCGGGTAACTCATCCGACACCCAGGAAGGCTTCAGGAGGCGACGTGCTCGGCGGTGACCCCGGACGCGTGCCCTCTGACGTGACGCTGGAGAACTGGCAGTCGGCGTCACACCTGCATTGGACGTTCCAGCACATCGCCGATTTCCTTCCGACGGCGGTGATCTCACGCGGTACGGGTCCGGTGGCCGACCTGCCATCGGCGCCGGCCGAGCTCTCGGACCTCCCCCTGTACGACCGGACGAATGGCAAGCGGACCACCGTCGGCGATGTGATGGCCGCCACGGCGACGGACGGCTGGATCGTCACCCAGCACGGCAGGGTGCTCGCAGAGCACTACTACGGCGGCATGCTCGCGGACACCCCGCATCTGCTGATGTCGGTGAGCAAGTCCTTGATCGCGATGGTGGCCGGCGCGCTCGTCGGCAATGGCGCGCTGGACGTCGAGGCAGAACTGTCCACTTATGTTCCCGTCCTGGCCGACTCGGGTTATGCCGGCGCGACGGTGCGGCAGGTGCTCGATATGCGTTCGGGGATAGCGTTCTCCGAGGACTACTTGGATCCGACGGCTGAGGTGCGGCTGCTCGAGCAGGCGATCGGGTGGGCGCCGCGGACGATGCCGGACCTGCCGACCACGTTGTACGACTTTCTGCTCACGCTCCGGAAGAAGTCGGCGCATGGCGGACCATTCCAATATCGGTCCTCCGAGACCGATGTGCTCGGCTGGATCTGCGAGGCGGTCAGCGGCGCGCGAATGCCCGAGCTGATGTCACAGCTGCTGTGGAGCAAGCTCGGCGCGCAGAACGACGCGACGATCGGCGTGGATTCGGTCGGGACCGGAATGTTCGACGGCGGCATCAACACCTGCCTGCGCGACCTGGTTCGGTTCGGTTCGCTGTTCCTCAACGGCGGGACGTCGTTGACCGGCGAACGGGTGCTGTCGCTGTCGTGGATCGCCGACACGTTCGCCGGTGGCGTCGACTCGCGGGCGTCGTTCGCCGCCAGTCCCGACGACAACCGCATGCCCGGCGGCATGTACCGCAACCAGTGCTGGTTCCCGCACCCCGGCAATAACGTGTTGCTGTGCTTGGGGATTCACGGTCAGATGATCTACGTCAACCGGGCGGCGAACGTCGTTGCCGCCAAGCTGTCGAGCTGGCCGCTGCCCCAGGACCCCACCAAGCTGTTCCCGACCATCGCCGCTTTCGACGAGATCGCCGCCAACCTGTCCTGACGGGTCGGCGCTCCCGGACCTGATCGGTCGCAACGTCACCTTCCACGAGTGCAGCGCGGCCGCTACCAGCTAACGGAGATGACCGTTTAAATCTTGACGGCCAGGCTGGCCAGCCCACGCAGCGTCAGGTTGGGCTTGTAATGCGGCTCTCCGACCATCTCCGCTTTCGGACGGGTCCAGCAGCCGCAGCGCAACCCGATGCAGTGGATTCGCCCTGCGGAAAGCGCCTGCGATTCCGCGGTGGTCGCCAGCTACTTATTGTGCACGCGTCGAGTAATACCGACCCAGGACGTGCCCGCGGAGTTCGTCGAACTCGCCGGTGCGGATCGCCGCGCGGATCTGGTCGACGAGCCTGATCACGAAGCGCTCGTTGTGGATCGTGCACAGCATCGCGGACAGGATCTCCTTCGACTTGAACAGGTGGTGCAGGTAGGCGCGGGTGTAGTGCGCGCAGGTGTAGCAGTCACAGTCGGCGTCGACCGGGCTGAAGTCACGCCGATACCGGGCGTTGGTGATGTTGAAGCGGCCGGTCGACGAGTAGACGGCGGCGTTGCGGGCGACGCGCGACGGAGAAACGCAGTCGAAGGTGTCGGCGCCCGCGGCGACGGCGTCGAACACGTCGTCGGGCTCACTGATGCCGAGCAGGTGGCGGGGCTTGTCCGCGGGCAGCTCGCTGCTGACCCAGCCGACGATTGTGGCCAGGTTCTGTTTCTCCAGCGCCCCGCCGATGCCGTAACCGTCGAAGCCGCGCCCTTCCTCATCAACGATCGTGGTGAGCCCGCGCGTGGCCTGTCTGCGCAGGTCCTCGTATTGGGCACCCTGCACCACGCCGAACAATGCCTGTGCCGGCTTCTCCGGATGGAGCGCGGTCAATCGGCGGTGTTCCATCAGACAGCGCACCGCCCAGTCGTGGGTGCGCTGCACCGACTCTTCCTGGTAGCCACGGGTATTGACCAGCGTGGTCAGCTCGTCGAAGGCGAAGATGATGTCCGCTCCGAGCTTGTGCTGGATCTCGATCGACCCCTCGGGGGTGAAGCGATGGGTGGATCCGTCCAGATGCGAGCGGAAGGTGACGCCGTCGTCATCGACATGGGCCAACCGCTCCTTGCCCTCGGCGATGATGTCGTCGGCCTGCACCCGTTCGGTGTCCATCGCCAGCACCTTCTTGAAACCCGCACCGAGCGAGAGCACCTGGAACCCCCCGCTGTCGGTGAACGTCGGCCCCGGCCAGTTCATGAACGCGCCGAGTCCGCCTGCCTCCTCGACGACGTCGGGGCCCGGCTGCAGGTAGAGATGGTAGGCGTTGGCCAGAACGGCTTGTGCGCCAAGCTCTTTCATGGTTTCAGGCAGGACGGCCTTGACAGTGGCCTGGGTGCCGACTGCGATGAACGCGGGCGTGTGGATGTCGCCGTGCGGGGTGCGGATGACGCCAGCGCGACCGAGCCGACCGGGCAATTCGGCGTCAACGGTGAAGAAAGGCTCGCTCACGCCGTAGATTCTGCACTGTGAGAATCGGGTGGGTGGTCGCCGCCGCAGCAACGCTGGCTCTCGCCGGGTGTTCGTCGGGTCCACCGGACTACAAGCCGGCGCCTGGCACGCTCGTCGCGGGCACCGCGCAGGTGAGCGTGAACGGTCAGAACACCGGCACCACCGAGGCGGTGCAGTGCACACCGGCCGGCTCGCTGACCACCATCACCACCGGCGATCAGGCCTCAGGCGTTACCGCACTGGTCTCCAACAAGGACGAACTGACCGCCGCAGCCGTCAGCATCAACAACGTCGGTGGCTTCACCGGCAGTTACAACGCGGGTCTCGGCGGCACCGCGAAGGTCACGATGACCGGCCGGACCTACGACATCACCGGAACCGCCGACGGCTTCAACACCGCCAATCCCAGCTTCCGCACCTCCGGCACGTTCGCCATCAAGGTCGCCTGTTAGCGCGCCAGGAACTGCACTATCGCCTCGGCGAGTTCTTCACCCACGTCCTCCTGCACGAAGTGCGAGGCGTTCGCGATGACCGGATGGTCGATGCCTTGTGCGCCACGCATCTGGCTGGCGAAGATCCCGGCCATCGGCCCGGTGATCGGGTCGCTGTCGCTGAACGCGACGAGTATCGGGGTTGTGCTGTCGCACAGCGCTTTCCACGCGGCACGGTTGGCCTCCGTGGCGGGGTCGTTCGGAGTTGTCGGGACCAGACCCGGCGTCGCGCGTGGACCGGCGCAGTAAGAGTCGTCAGGGAACGGCGAATCAATTCCACGTGCCGGGCATATGTGTGGTCCTCGATCCGGGCGGGCTTGTCGGAACGGCCGAAACTGACCGGGTCCGGACAAATAACGCGATGCCCGGCCGCGGCGAGGATGGGAATCATTCGTCGATACAGGAATGACCACGACGGTTCACCATGCAGCATCAGCACCGGAACGGCGTCGGCGGGCCCGTCTTCGACCCACGCCACCCGCAGTGTTCCGCCGTCTTGGTCGGAAACCTCGCAATACCTTGGGG
>JBKOYU010000283.1:0-16256 GCA_046725575.1 Actinomycetota bacterium
CGGCTCCATCTTCTTCTTGATGCCGTCCAGGCCGGCCATCATCATCGCCGCGAACGCCAGGTACGGGTTGCCCGAGCTGTCGGGGCAACGGAACTCGAGGCGCTTGGCCTTCGGGTTGTTGCCGGTGATCGGGATACGCACGCACGCCGAGCGGTTGCGCTGGCTGTACACCAGGTTGATCGGGGCCTCATAGCCCGGCACGAGGCGCTTGTAGGAGTTCACCGTCGGGTTGGTGAACGCCAGCAGCGACGGCGCGTGGTGCAGGATGCCGCCGATGTAGTGGCGTGCGGTGTCCGACAGTCCGGCGTAACCCGACTCGTCGTGGAACAGCGGGCTGCCGTCCTTCCACAGCGACTGGTGGCAGTGCATGCCGGAGCCGTTGTCGCCGAAAAGCGGCTTGGGCATGAAGGTCACGGTCTTGCCGGCCTGCCACGCGGTGTTCTTGATGATGTACTTGAACAGCACCAGGTCATCGGCCGCGTGCAGCAGCGTGTTGAACTTGTAGTTGATCTCGGCCTGCCCGGCGGTGCCCACCTCGTGGTGACCGCGCTCGAGCACGAAGCCGGCGTTCTGCAGGTTGGTGCACATCTTGTCGCGCAGGTCGACGAAGTGGTCGTACGGCGCGACGGGGAAGTAGCCACCCTTGGGACGGACCTTGTAGCCGCGGTTGGCGCTGCCGTCCGACTCGACCGGCTCGCCGGTGTTCCACCAGCCCGCCTCGGAGTCGATCTCGTAGAACGTGCCGTTCATCTGCGAGTCGAACGAGACCGAGTCGAAGATGTAGAACTCGGCCTCGGCGCCGAAGTAGGCGGTGTCGGCGATGCCGGTGCTGGCGAGGTAGTTCTCCGCCTTGCGGGCCACGTTGCGCGGGTCGCGGGAGTACGCCTCACGGGTGAACGGGTCGTGCACGAAGAAGTTGAGGTTCAGCGTCTTGGCTTCGCGGAACGGGTCGATCCGTGCGGTATCGGGGTCAGGCAGCAGCATCATGTCGGACTCGTGGATCGACTGGAAGCCGCGCACCGACGAGCCGTCGAACGCCAGCCCGTCCTCGAACACGCTCTCGTCGAACACCGAAGCCGGGACCGAGAAGTGCTGGACGACACCGGGCAGATCGCAGAATCGGATGTCGACGTACTGAACGTCTTCGTCCTTTATCTGCTTGATGATGTCGTCGGCCGTCTTTTCTGCCACTGAGTACTCTCCTTATATCTGGTAAACCCGCGGGTTGACGCTATGGACATGATGTTGCACGGTCGTCAACCGCATGTTGCGCCGAAGTTACGCAATTCGCTGTGGCGCGACCAACTGCGACCGACTCTAGACCTCGCCCTAGGCCCCTTATCCTGGGGGCATGGCCCGCGCAATCGGGTCCTGGTTGTCGGGTCCCGAACCGGGCTCGGGCAGCCCGGACCAAGCACCCAATGACTATCCGGGCCAGCGGCTCGGATTGCCGCAGACCGGTCCCCGCTCCCTTGCCCGGATGGGCACGCGGATCGCGGCGCTGTTCGTCGACTGGCTGATCGCCTACGGGCTGGCGGCGCTGGCGATGACGTTCGGGCTGGTGTCCGTGACCACGCTGTCCACCGCCGTGCTAATCGTCTGGTTGGTGCTGGGCGCGGTGTCGCTGCGGCTGTTCGGGTTCACTCCCGGCCAGTTCGCATTGGGGCTGATGGTGGTGCCCGTCGACGGCCGTCAGCACGTCGGATTCGGCCGGGCCCTGGTGCGCGGGGTGCTGATCGCGGTTGTCATCCCGGCGCTGATCACCGACGCCGACATGCGAGGACTGCACGACAAGGTGACGAATACCGCGGTCGTGCGGCGGTAGTCAGCGCCTGCGGACGGTGCGCTGCACGTTGCGCATCTTGGCCTGCGCCGGCAGCGGGCCCTTGGGCATCGCGGCCGGTCCGACCTTGGTGCCGAGCGCGGCCAGCCGCGACTCCAGCGCGTCCATCTGCTTGACCGTGATGTTCGCGGGCAGCTTGGTCAGGTGCCGTTCGAGCTTGGCCAGCGGCACCTCGCCCTCGCCGTTGCCGACCATGACGTCGTAGATCGGGGTGTCGCCGATGAGCCGGGCGGTGCGCTTCTTCTCCTGGGCCAGCAGGGGTTTGACGCGGGTCGCCGACCCTTCGCCGACGAAGATCACGCCGGGGCGCCCGATGACCCGGTGCACCGCGTCGAAATGGCCGGTGGTGGCGACGCCCGGGGTGACCCGCCACTTGCCGCGCAGGTTTTCCAGCGCCCACGCCGCGGCCCCGGTCTGCCCGTCGGCCTTGCGGTACACCGACTTCTGCGCGCGGCGGCCGAAGATGATGAAGGCCACCAGCGCACCGAGCACGACGCCCAGCGGGATCATGATGTAGCCGGTGAAGCCGCCCGAGAGGATCCCGAACGCCGCGGAGGCGCCCACGATCAGCACGAACGCGCCGATCATGTACGGCAGGAGGCGTTTGTCCTCCTTGCGCTGGATCTGAAACGCCTGCCACAACTGGCTGCGGCGCTGCTTGGAGGCCGCCTTGCGGGCCGCCTTCGCCTCGGCCTTGGCGGCCTTGGTCTGTTCGGGATTACGGGATTTCGCCATTACTGCACTCCGGGGATGACCGAATGAGTCCGATATGTCAACGAGACTGTAGTTAGCGAGGAAAAGCTCGAGTGGCGCGTGCGGTAACTACAGTTTCGACAATCGCCGCCGCCGCCACCCGGGCTCAGAACGGCGTCAAGCGTCAGCGAAGTCATCTGTTCAGGATACGGCGGGCCGAGACGCGACGGTCTGGGCGTACAGCCTGCCCGCCCGATACGACGACCGCACCAGCGGGCCGGCCAGCACTCCGGCGAAGCCGAGGCCCTTGGCGAAGTGTTCGTGCTCGACGAACTCCTCGGGCTTGACCCAGCGCTCGACCGGATGGTGGCGCAGCGAGGGCCGGAGGTACTGAGTGATGGTGACGATGTCGCAGCCGGCGTCGTACAGATCGCGAAGCGCGGTGCGCACCTCGTCGGGCGTCTCGCCCATGCCGAGGATGAGATTGGACTTGGTGACCAGCCCGTAGTCGCGGGCCGCGGCGAGCACGTTGAGGCTGCGGTCGTACCGGAATGCCGGTCGGATCCGCTTGAAGATGCGCGGCACGGTTTCGACGTTGTGCGCCAACACTTCTGGGCGAGCCTCGAAGACCTGCTCCAGCAGCGCCGGCTCGCCGTTGAAGTCCGGGATCAGCAACTCCACACCGGTATTCGGGTTGAGCTTCTTGATGGCACGCACGGTTTCGGCGTACAGCCATGCGCCGCCGTCGGGCAGATCGTCGCGGGCCACCCCGGTGACGGTGGAGTAGCGCAGCCCCATGGCTTGCACGCTCTCGGCGACCCGGCGCGGCTCGTCGCGGTCGAGCTCGGCGGGTTTACCGGTGTCGATCTGGCAGAAATCGCAGCGACGGGTGCACTGCTCACCGCCGATCAGGAAGGTGGCCTCGCGGTCCTCCCAGCACTCGAAGATGTTCGGGCAGCCGGCTTCCTCGCAGACGGTGTGTAGTCCTTCGCGCCGGACCAGCGCCTTGAGCTCCTTGTATTCGGGGCCCATCTTGGCGCGGGTCTTGATCCACGGCGGCTTGCGCTCGATCGGCGTCTCGGCATTGCGAACCTCGAGACGCAGCAGCTTGCGGCCTTCCGGAGCCGCATGGCCGGCGACATTGGACCCAGGGGTGACTGTCACTCTGTCAACGCTACTACCAGGCGGCCGTCGAGCGCGTCACACACGGCCTCGGCCACCGGCTCCAGCACGTCGGCCACCGAGATCCGGCGGCCGAGTTCGGCGGTCAGTGACGTCACGCCGGCGTCGGAGATGCCACACGGCACAATCGCGGAGAAGGCGCCCAGGTCGCAGTCACAGTTCAGCGCGAAGCCGTGCAGCGTGGTCGCGCGCGATACCCGGATGCCGATGGCGCCGATCTTGCGTGCCGGGCGCCGCCCGTCGGACCGCACCCAAACCCCGGAGCGGCCCTCGACGCGTCCGGTTTCCAGGCCCAGCCCCGCGCACACCTTGATCATCGATTCCTCAAGGCGCCGAACGAAATTCACGACATCGAGCGGTTCCGCGAGGCCGACGATCGGATAGCCGACCAGCTGGCCGGGCCCATGCCAGGTGATCTTGCCGCCGCGGTCGGTGTCGACGACGGGAGTGTCGTCGACGGGGCGCTCCTCGGGCAGCGTGCGGCGGCCTGCGGTGTACACCGACGGGTGCTCGAGCAGCAGCAGGGTGTCAGGGCCGCCGGCGACCCTGGCGTCGGCGAGCTCGCGCTGCAGCTGCCAGGCCTCCTGGTAGTCGACGGTGCCCAGCCGCCGCACGTCGATCGGCGTTGTCGCTGACCGGATCGATGCCGCCACGGCATAAACGCTACGCGTCATGGCCCTTCGCAGTCGCGAAGGCCAGCGCCTCGCCGATGGTGTTGTGATGGAAGTGAAAGCCTGCGCGCTCAAGCACCGCCGGGATCGCGCGCTGCCCGCCGAGCAGGCCTTCATCGGCGAACTCGCCCAGCAGGGTGCGCAGCACAAATCCCGGGACGATCAACGGGGTGGGCCGGTTCACCGTGCGGCCGAGCGCGGCGGTGAACTCCGCGTTGGTCACGGGCGCAGGCCCGGTCAAGTTGACGGGACCCGACACGTCGTCGTGGGAGATCGCGAACAGCAGCGCCCGGACCTCGTCCTCCAGACTGATCCACGGCATGTACTGGCGGCCGTTGCCCAATCGGGCACCGAGCCCCAGCGAGAACAGCGGCTTGATCCGGCTCAGAAGCCCGCCGGACGGCGAGAGCACCAGCCCGGTCCGCACCAGCACCACCCGCGCGCCATCGCGCTGAGCGAAGGAGGTGGCGGCCTCCCAGTCCTTACAGAGCTGGGCCATGAAACCCTTACCGGCAGGGGCGGTTTCGTCGGTGGTGCGGCCGCCGGTGTCGCCGTAGTAGCCGACGGCGCTGGCGTTGATCAGTGTGGGAACGCCTGCCTCGACCACCGCGGCGGACAGCACTTCGGTCGGTCCGATGCGGCTGTCGCGCAGGCTTTGTTTGAACGCACCCGACCACCGCTTCTCACCGACGTTGACGCCGCACAGGTTGACCACCGCGTCGACTCCGGCCAGCGCGCTCGAGTCGAACTCGCCGGTGTCGGGGTTCCAGAACACCTCGTCCGCGTTCGACGGAGCCCGCCGCACGATCCGCAACACCTTGCGGTCGGTGGCCCGCAGTGAGTAGACCAACGCTGAGCCGATCAGACCCGAGGACCCCGCAATCGCGGTGACGGCGCTGGTCACGGCTGTCTACAGCCCAAGATCGGCCTCGAACGCGCCCTCTTCGAGCCGGCGCTTGATGGTCGTCAGGAAGCGCCCGGCGTCGGCGCCGTCGATCAGTCGGTGGTCATAGGTCAGCGGGAGGTAGCTGACCGACCTGATGCCGATCGACTCGTTGCCGTACTCGTCGACGATTACTCGGGGGCGCTTGACGATCGCGCCGGTGCCCAGCATCGCCGCCTGCGGCGGCACCAGGATCGGGGTGTCGAACAGCGCGCCCTGGCTGCCGATGTTGGTGATCGTGAACGTGCCGCCGGACAGCTCGTCGGGCTTGAGATCGCCCGACCGGGTGCGCGCCGCGATGTCGGCGATCGCTCGCGCCAGGCCGCCGAGCGACAGGTCGCCCGCGTTGTGGATCACCGGCGACAGCAGACCCTGTTCGGTGTCGACCGCGATGCCCAGGTGCTCGGCGTCGTAGTAGGTGATCTCCTTGGTTTCCTCGTTGTAGCTGGCGTTGACGTTCGGATGGATCTTCAGCGCGTCGATCACCGCGCGGGCGATGAACGGCAGGTACGTCAGGTTGACGCCCTCCCGTTCGGCAAAGGAGTTCTTCGCCTTGGCACGCAGCGCCACGATCTTGGTCATGTCGACCTCGTGGGTTTGCGTCAATTGCGCTGTGGCCTGCAGGGATTCGCGTGTCTTCTTCGCGGTGATCTGACGGATCCTGCTGGCCTTCTGGGTGGTGCCGCGCAGGTGCGCCAGCGCAGGCGCGGGCGTCGGGGCGGCGGCCGCGGGTTTGGCCGGAGCCGCAGGCGCTTCCTCCGCCGCCGGGGCGGCCGGGGCCTTCTTGGCTTCCGCGGCGGCGAGCACGTCCTGCTTGCGGATCCGTCCGCCGACACCGGTGCCCTTCACCGTCGCCAGGTCAATGTTGTTCTCGGCGGCCAGCTTTCGCACCAGCGGGGTGACATACGGACCGGCTTCGCCCGAGGGCGCCTCCGCAGCGGGAGTCGGCTCCGGCTTCGGCTCCGGTTTGGGTTCGGGCTTCGGCTCCGGCTTGGCCTCTTCCTTCGGCTCCGGTTTGGGTTCTGGTTTGGGTTCGGGCTTTGGCTCCGGCTTCGGCTGGGGCGCTTCGGCCTCGGCGGCACCGGCTTCACCGATCTTGGCCAGCTCGCCGCCGACCGCGACGGTGTCGTCCTCCTCGGCGGTGATCGACAACAGTGTGCCCGCCACCGGCGACGGGATCTCGGTGTCAACCTTGTCCGTGGACACCTCGACGAGTGGCTCGTCGACCTCGACGGAGTCGCCGACCGTCTTCAGCCACCGCGTCACGGTGCCCTCGGTGACCGACTCGCCCAGCTCGGGCATCTTCACCGACGTGGCCTGACCTCCGCCGGACGACTCGGCGGCGGGCTTGGGTTCCGGCGCCGGCGCTTCTGCTTCCTCTTCTTCGGCGGCCGGCTCGGGCTGCGCGGCGGGTTCCTCGGCGCGCTTCTCCTCGGCCGGCTTTTCGACCTCGGCGGCCGGCGCAGCCGGGGCCTCGCCGTCCTCGCTGGCGTCGCCGATCACGGCGAGCTCGCCGCCCACCTCAACGGTGTCGTCTTCCTGAGCGATGATCTTCTTCAGCACACCCGCGGCCGGCGACGGGATCTCGGTGTCGACCTTGTCGGTGGAGACTTCGAGTAACGGCTCATCCTGTTCCACCGTGTCGCCCTCTTGCTTGAGCCAGCGGGTGACAGTCCCCTCTGTGACGCTCTCACCGAGTGCGGGCATCTGGACGGAGATGGCCATGTGCGTGGGCTCCCTCGAACGATCAGGCGCAGGTGGTCGAATGTCGGTTCCCATCCTGTCACGTCCGCCCGGGCTGGTCGCCGCAGACCTGGGGACTCGAAGCTCTGGCACTATCGATAGAGGTGAGAGGGAAGGAGCCGGGCCCAGGTGGGACTGTTCGACAGGTTTCGGGGTGGTCGGAGACCGCGGGGCGCCGACGGCGCTGATCCCGCGGCCGACCTGCGCTACCTGCAGCAGTGGGTCGCCGAGCACACCGGTGTGGAGGCGTTCGTGGAACCGAGAACCACCGTCACCGACGTCACGGTCGTCCTGGTGGCCTCCGACGGGGAGTGGACCCGCCGCAGGGCCGGGGGAGATGCGGGCGCCCGGCGGCTGAGCGAACGGCTCAAGATTCCCGTTTATGACGTGCAGAAAGTGGGTTATCCGCAGCGGATGCGGGACTACGACGCGCGCAGGCGGATCGAACGTGAGCGCGCCCTCCGGGAGGAGCTCGAGGGCTGATACGGTACCAGCGGTCCCACTAATTGTGCGGAGGTGCCATGGGCGACATCACCGAGCGGTTCGTCGACAGCACTGACGGGGTGCGCGTCGCGGTCTACGAAGAAGGCAATCCCAACGGCCCGACAGTGGTGCTGGTGCACGGCTGGCCCGATTCACATGTCTTGTGGAACGGCGTGGTGCCGCTGCTGGCCGACCGGTTTCGCATCGTGCGTTACGACAACCGCGGTGCGGGCAAATCGACTGTGCCGAAAAAGGTTTCGGCCTACACAATGCCCTGTTTCGCCGACGACTTCGCCGCGGTGATCGATGCCGTCGCGCCGGGCCAGCCCGTGCATGTGCTGGCTCATGACTGGGGATCGGCGGGAGTGTGGGAGTACCTGTCTCGTGCCGGTGCGAGTGACCACGTCGCCTCGTTCACGTCGTTGTCCGGCCCCAGCGCCGATCACGTTGTGATGTATCTGCGTAACTCGCTGCTGCGGCCATATCGACCGAAACGGTTTGCCCGTGCACTCAACCAAGCGCTGCGGCTGACCTACATGGGGGTGTTCTCGGTGCCGCTGCTCCTGCCGCTCGCCATGCGGGCGTTTCTCGCGGACGCGATCCGCCGTCTGGTCATCGCCCGCGGGATACCTTCGCACCAGCTTCATTACGCCGACACGTTCAAGGCGGACGCGGCCAATGGCATGAAGATCTACCGCGCCAACCTTTTCCGCTCGACCGGCAACGTCCGACGTGACCACTACGTGGATGTTCCCGTTCAACTGATCGTCAACACCAAGGACAATTGGATTCAGCCCCACGGGTACGACGACACCCACAACTGGGTGCCGCGGCTGTGGCGGCGCGACATCAAGGCCGGTCACTGGTCACCGATGTCGCATCCCCACGTGCTCGCGCAGTCGGTCGCCGAGTTCGTCGACTTTCTGAGCGGCAAGCCCGCTACCCGGTCACTGCTGCGCGCGCAGGTCGGTCGTCCACGCGAATACTTCGGCGACACACTGGTTTCCGTGACCGGCGCGGGAAGCGGCATCGGCCGTGAGACCGCGCTGGCGTTCGCTCGCGAGGGCGCCGAAGTGGTGCTCAGCGACATCGACGAGGCCACCGTCAAGGAGACCGCCGCGCAGATCGTCACCCGAGGCGGTGTTGCGCATGCCTACACCCTTGACGTCTCCGACGCCGACGCGGTCGAGCAGTTCGCCGAGCGGGTGAGCGCCGAACACGGCGTGCCCGACATCGTGGTCAACAACGCAGGAGTCGGTCAGGCCGGGCTGTTCCTCGATACCCCGCGCGAGGAATTCGACCGGGTCCTCGCCATCAACTTCGGCGGAGTCGTCAACTGCTGCAGGTCATTTGGTCGCCGGCTGGTCGATCGTGGCACCGGCGGGCACATCGTCAACGTGTCCTCGATGGCCGCGTATTCGCCACAGCAGTCGATGAACGCGTACTCCACCAGCAAGGCCGCGGTGTTCATGTTCGGCGACTGCCTGCGCGCCGAACTGGATCAGGCGGGAGTCGGGCTCACCACGGTGTGCCCCGGCGTGATCAACACAAACATCGTGCACACCACCCGCTTCGACGTGCCTGCCGGAACGCAAGGCAAAGTGGAGGCACGTCGTGCGAAGATCGAAAAGCTGTTCGCCGCCCGCAGATACGGCCCCGATAAGGTGGCCAAGGCGATCTTGTCGGCCGTCAAGAAGAACAAGCCGATCCGGCCCGTGGCACCGGAGGCCTATTTCGTCTACGGCGTCGCCCACCTGCTGCCGCAGGCGATGCGCAGTTCGGCTCGCGCAAGTGTGATGTAGCTCAACCGTTCTCGACGATGTCCTCGAGAACGGCGAACATCGTGCGGGTCGGCACGCCGGTGGCGCCCTTGCCGGTGTAGCCCCACGGTCCGCCCGTGTTGTACGCCGGGCCCGCGATATCGATGTGCGCCCACTGCACGCCGTCGGCGACGAACTCGCGCAGATACGTGCCTGCGACCAGCATGCCTGCGTAGCGCGAGCCGCTGACGTTGGCCAGGTCGGCCACCGTCGACTTCAGGTCGTCCTTCAATTCTTCGGGCAGCGGCATCGGCCAGCCGTTCTCGCCGACGGCCTGGGAGAGTTCGGCGACTCGGTCGCGGAACTCGTCGCTGCCCATCACGCCGGGCGTGCGGGCGCCGAGCGCCACCGTTTGCGCGCCGGTCAGCGTCGATGTCTCGATGAGGTAGTCGGGCTGGTCCTCGCAGGCCCGCACGATGGCGTCGGCGAGGATCAGCCGCCCCTCCGCGTCGGTATTGAGCACCTCCACGGTGATGCCGCCGTACTGGGTGAGCACGTCGCCCGGCCGCTGCGCGGTCGACGACGGCATGTTCTCGGCCATCGGGACGGTCGCGATCACGTCGATCGGCAGCTGCTGCTTGGCGGCCAGCACGACGGTGGCGATGACGGCGGCGGCACCGCCCATGTCGGAGGTCATGTGATGCATGTTGGCCGCGGGCTTGATGGAGATGCCGCCGGTGTCGAACGTGATGCCCTTGCCGACGAGCGCGACCTTCTTGGCCTTCTTGTTCTTCGCGCCGCGGTGGGCAAGCCGGACCAGGCGGGGCGGGCGTGACGAGCCCTTGCCGACGCCGATCACGCCGCCGTAGCCCTCCTTGGCAAGGGCCTTGTCGTCGAGCACCTCGACCTCGAGGCCCGTCGCCTCGCCCAAAGCCTTTGCGCGCTTGGCGAATTCAGCCGGATACAGGTGACTCGGCGGCGTGTTGACCAGGTCACGCGCGGTGGCCACCGCGGTCGCGATCGCCGTCGCACGCTCGGCCGCCGCCTTGGTCTTGGCCTTGGTGTCTGCCGCCAGTACGGTGATCTCTCGCAGACCCGCGTCCCTGGGCGCGGTCTTCGAGCTGCGGAAGTCCGAGAACCGGTAGGCGCCGAGGATCAGCCCCTCGATCGTTGCGCTCAGGTCGAGGTCCGACAGCGAGGTGAACACCGTCTCGGTGCCGTTGAGCGAGCGCGCGCCCACCCCCGCCGCGCGGCGGATCACGTCGGCGGGCCACTGGTCGCGGTCCTTGCCCAGCCCGACGGCGAGCACGCTGGCCACCGGCAGCGACGGTGCGACCACCCGGGTGACCTGGTCGGTGCCGCCCTTCGCGCCGAGCGCCTGAAGTGCGACGTCGATCTCGCCGACGGCCTCCGCGTCGAGGAACGGACTGCCGACGACGGTCGCCGTCGCGTCGTCATCCTGCCCGCTGACAACGGGCACGATCAGCACCGCCGAGTCCTTCTTGCCTTTGGGCAGTGAGGAGGCGACGGTGACGGCGGGCGCCTGATAACCGGGATTTGCGGGGCTCACAAGCGTCCACCCTAGCTACTGGCCGCTGCGGCTCATGTCGTAGGCTGTCACAGGCTCGTCGAAACCCTTGAGGGTCAACGGATCCTGCGGAATCGCGGGCCATTCTGGCAGCGCAGCGCGGACGTCGGAGGCGGCGAGGATCTGTCCGGGTGAGGCGGCCCCCACCAATCGGGAGGCCAAATTCACAGCATCGCCGAAGTAGTCGCCACCGATGGCGACGACGGGGCCGTAGCTTAGCCCCGCCCGCACTTGTAGTCCTGCTTCCTGTGTTCGGGGGTCCTCGACGAGGTCGGCGGCCGTCTGCACCAGACGCTCAGGGTTCGAGCTCACCCACATCACCGCATCGCCGATGAACTTCACCAATCGACTGTCGTCGGTGTGTACGACGTCGGTGACGGCTGCGCTGAAACCATTGAGCAAGGTCGACAACTCCGCGGGGGACAGCACGTGGGTGAGCGCGGTAAACCCCGACAGATCCGCAAAGCCGACGCCGCACGTGACGCTCTCCGACGGATTGACGGTGACACTCTCGAAAAGACGCGGGCGCGTCGTCTGATGCCGATGAACGACGTCGAGCATCGCCCCGATGCGGGGAATCAGTTCGGCCACTTCTCGCCACGCCCGTGCGGTGGTGACTTCGTCATGGCTGCGGGTGATCCAGAAGTCGGGACGAGAGGTCCGCAGCAGCGTCGTCTCGGCCTCCGCCAGCCGTGCCATGGCGGTACCGACGAGTCGCAATAAGCCGCCGTCGTCGTTCATCCGTGCCTTCATTGCTGCGCAAGTGGCCAGCGCGTCGACATCCGCCTGACTAAGCGTGACGTCGTCGGGGCCGGGCACGGTCAAATCAAGCGCGGCCCAGAAGTATGCGACGTCGTCGAGAGGCAGCCCGAGTACCTCGGCAGCGGACCGCAGGCTGTATGTCGGTCGCCCGGACCGTCTGACAGCGTCACCGGCGAGGCCGAACAGGCGGCCGCGGCGCTCGGCCTCGACCATGTCCTCGGCGGTGAACCCGAGGCCGTCCAGGTATTCGATGAGCCCGGCTCGTTCCCGCGCGTTCGCGATCCCCGCGGCTTCCAGCGCGTCGAGGTCGAACACCTGCACAAGTGTGTCAGGGGCGTGCCGGTGATTAGGGTGATTTCCCGTGCGGAATTTTGAAGTGAGCGAAGTCCTTCATGGTCCCCTCGAGGAACGTCATCGTGAACTCGGCGCGAGTTTTGCCGAATTCTCCGGCTGGCTGATGCCGGTCAGCTACGCAGGCACGGTCAGCGAACACACCGCGACGCGCACCACCGTCGGCCTCTTCGACGTGAGCCATCTGGGTAAGGCGCTGGTGCGGGGCCCCGGCGCCGCCGAGTACGTCAACTCCGCGCTTACCAACGATCTTCAACGCATCGGACCGGGTAAGGCGCAATACACGTTGTGCTGCAGCGATTCCGGTGGTGTCATCGACGACCTGATCGCCTACTACGTCTCCGATGACGAGATATTCCTGGTGCCCAATGCTGCCAACACGCCCGCTGTCGTCGCGGCGCTGGTCGAGCGTGCGCCCGAGGGCCTGACAATCACCGACGAACACCGCGCGTACGCGGTGCTGGCCGTGCAGGGACCCAAATCGACTGAAGTCGTCGGCGCTTTGGGCCTGCCCACTGACATGGACTACATGGGATATGCGGACGCCGACTTCGGCGGCGTCCCGGTGCGCGTGTGCCGAACCGGCTACACGGGCGAGCACGGCTACGAACTGCTGCCGCCTTGGGATCAGGCCGGCGTGGTTTTTGACGCACTGGTCGATGCCGTCGGCAGTGCCGGCGGCGAGCTGGCCGGGCTGGGCGCCCGCGACACGCTGCGTACCGAAATGGGTTATCCGCTGCACGGCCATGAACTGTCGCTGGAGATTTCGCCGCTGCAGGCGCGGTGCGGATGGGCGATCGGGTGGAAAAAAGACGCGTTCTGGGGACGCGACGCCCTGCTGGCGGAAAAGGAGGCGGGCCCGAAGCGGGTGCTGCGCGGGCTGCGGGCCGTCGGCCGCGGGGTGTTGCGTCCCGACCTCACTGTGCTCGACGGTGACACCCCGGTCGGCGTGACCACATCGGGAACCTTTTCTCCGAGTTTGAAAGTCGGCATCGGGCTGGCGTTGATCGACACCGACAAAGACGTCGCCGACGGCCAGAAGGTCTCGGTCGACGTTCGCGGTCGCGCGCTGGACTGTGAGGTGGTCAAACCCCCGTTCATCGAGGCAAAAACCCGGTAGCGAGCAGATATACAATCGCTGCATGACTGACGGCCCCCTCGAGTTCACGGTTGAGCGCAACGCAAAGCCGGTGAGCGACGAGGTACGGGCGTCGATTCTGAACGATCCGCCGTTCGGTCAGTTCCACACCGACCACATGGTCTCCATCGACTGGGGAGAAAGCGGGGTCGACGGGAAGGGCTGGCACAACGCGCGGGTGATCCCGTACGGCCCGATCGAGCTGGACCCGTCGGCCATCGTGCTGCATTACGCCCAAGAGGTGTTCGAAGGGCTCAAGGCCTATCGCTGGGCGGACGGCTCCATCGTCTCGTTCCGGCCGGAGGCCAATGCCAGGCGGCTACGCTCCTCGGCGCGCCGGCTGGCGATCCCCGAGCTGCCCGAAGAGGCGTTCATCGAGTCGCTTCGTCAGCTGATCGCGGTCGACGAGCCATGGGTGCCACCAGCCGGCGGCGAGGAGTCGCTGTATCTACGGCCCTACATCTTCGCCACCGAGCCGGGGCTGGGGGTGCGCCCGGCAAGCGAATACCGCTATCTGGTCATCGCCTCGCCTGCGGGAGCGTATTTCAAGGGCGGTATCAAGCCGGTCAGCGTGTGGCTGTCGACCGAATATGTGCGTGCCTGCCCCGGTGGTACCGGCGCGGCCAAATTCGGTGGCAATTACGCCGCGTCGCTGCTGGCGCAGGCCCAGGCCATCGAGAACGACTGCGACCAGGTGGTGTGGTTGGACGCCATCGAACGCCGCTACGTCGAAGAGATGGGCGGGATGAACCTGTTCTTCGTGTTCGGCAGCGGCGGTTCGGCGCGGCTGGTCACCCCGGAGTTGTCCGGGTCGATCCTGCCCGGCGTGACCCGAGATTCGTTGCTGCAGTTGGCAACTGACGCCGGGTTCGCCATCGAGGAGCGAAGGATCGACGTCGAAGAGTGGCAGAAGAAGGTCGCGACGGGCGAGATCACCGAGGTGTTCGCGTGCGGCACCGCGGCGGTCATCACCCCTGTGGCACGGGTGAAGTCCGCCGACGGCGAATTCACAATCGGCGACGGAGAACCCGGCGAGATCTCTATGGCGCTGCGCGACACGTTGACCGGCATCCAGCGCGGCACGTTCGCCGACACGCACGGCTGGATGGCCCGCCTCTCCTAGGCTTGGCGGCCTCGGTGCTCCTGTTCCTGATTTCATTCGGACGAATGGCGTGCACGCCAATCGTCAGAAACCGTTCGGATGAGCGCTGTAGCTACCTGGGAGAGGGACGGCTTCGACTTCGGCCCTCTCGGCTTCGGCTAATTCTTGCGCGCCCGGCGCACCATATTCGCCGCGTTCCGGGCTATTCCGGTCGCTGACGTCTGACGCCGCCTCTCGGGCGTCATTAGCCGCCGCGGCTGTACCCGCATCGTGTCGACCCCGCGCTTCTGCGCCCTCAGCTGGGCTGTCCGCGTCGTTGTCGTCATGACCCACACTCCAACTCCCGTCTCGCAGTTACTCCCCAATGACTCAAGCTGGGTGGAGCACCGCCTCGTGCGCTGGCACCATCGGAACATACTTTCGATAGTGCCATGCGGTTATGACAACTAACTCAACCGATCGCCAGGGCGACGGCGGCCACCGTCGTCGTCACCTCGATCGCCGCGCCCAGCACGTCGCCGGTGATCCCGCCGAACCGCCGGACGCAGTGCCCGACCAGTGCGACAGTGCACCCAAGCGCGACGACGACGGCCAGCGGGCCCTGCCATGGGCGTGGGCTTGCCAGCACCGCGAGCGCCGCGACCGCGATGCCCCAGATCAGCACCGCTACGTTCGATTGGGTGCCCGCGGCGAGCGCGCCAAGCGAGCTGCCTTGCGCGGCGGGCACCGCGCGTCGACACGCCGCCACCGCGGCCACCCGGCCGGCGGTCACGGCGACGATAACCGCAACGACGCTCAGTTCCGCGAACGCCAGCGCCTGCAGCAGGATCGTCACCACCACCGCGGCAACGCCGAACGGTCCGGCCGAACCGTCGCGCATCACCTGCAGCGCCCGTTCCGGCGGTCCGTAACAGCCGAGCGCATCGGCGGTGTCGGACAACCCGTCGATGTGCAGGCCGCGGGTAGCGATCAGCAGCACCGCGACCGCCAGGGCTCCGCCAAGCGGGTTGCCCGCGCCGAACGCCCACGACGACGCCCACACCGCCGCGCCCGCCAGCGCCCCGAGCGCGACGCCGACGACAGGCAATGCGCTGATGACACCACGGCCGATCCCCGCCGAGCCGCGCGCGGGCAGGACGGTCGCAAACGCGAATGCGCCTGTGACCGAGCGGATCACGCGGTGACGCCTGCCTCGTCGAACGTGGCCATTGACGCCAGCGCGGCGATGGCGGCGCGCACAACGGGCAGGGCGACCGCGGCGCCGGTGCCCTCGCCGAGCCGCATCCGCATGTCGATGATCGGTTCGAGCTCGAGTTGCTGCAGCGCAAGCGCATGCGCCGGTTCGGTCGACCGGTGTCCCGCCTGCCACCACTGCCGTGCGCCTGGCGCGAGCCGGTCGGCCACCAACGCGGCCGCGGTGACCACCACGCCGTCGAGCAGCACCGGCGTGCGGCGCACAGCGGCCTGAGCGCAGAACGCTGCTATCGCGGCGAAGTCCGCACCGCCGCAAACCCGCAGCAGCCCAACCGGATCCGCGGACAAGCCGCGGGCCCGGTACAGCGCGTCCCGGATCGCGGCGGTCTTGCGCGCCCAGCCGGCGTCGTCGATGCCAGTGCCTCTGCCGACGACGGCCACGGGTTCGGAGTTGGTCAGCGCAGCGATCAAAGTGGTTGCCGCCGTGGTGTTTCCGATCCCCATATCACCGGCGATCAACAGATCCGCCCCGGAATCGACTTCCTCGTCGGCGATCCGGCGGCCCGCCTCGATCGCGGCGGCTGCTTCCTCGGCGCTGAGCGCGTCTTCGACCGCGATATTGCCGCTGCCGCGCCGCACCTTGTGCGCGCCGATCGACGGCGACAGCGGCTCGTCGGCATCCACCGCGATGTCGATCACCCGCACGCTCGCCCCCGCCGCCTCGGCCAGCACGTTGATGGCCGCGCCACCTGCGTCGAAATTGGCGACCATCTGCGCGGTGACCTCCGCCGGATAGGCGGATA
>JBKOYU010000212.1:0-5297 GCA_046725575.1 Actinomycetota bacterium
TTGCCCGCACCGTTGGGACCGGTCAGTGCGATGCGTTCTGGTCCGCGGATATTCAGATCAATTCCATTGTCAGCGAACAGCTTTCGTCCACCGAGACAGACCTGAAGGCCTTCACCACGAAACACAGTGCGCCCAGCGGGCACATTGGTGTCGGGCAGATCCAGCACGATCGCGTCGTCGTCGCGAAGTGCACGTTCGGCGTCGTCGAGTTGCGCCTGCGCCTCGATGACGCGTTTGGCGTGCACATCGTCGGAGCGGCCGGCCGACTCCTGAGCGCTGCGCTTCATCGCTCCCGCGACAATCTTCGGCAGCCCGGCGTCCTTCACGTTCCGGGCCGCGGTGCTGGAGCGGCGGGCGGCCCGCTCACGAGCCTGTTGCCGCTGGTGCTTCTCGCGTTTGAGCTGCTGCTCGGCATTGCGCAGGTTCGCCTCCGCAACCTGCTGCGTCTCCTGCACAGTCCGTTGGTACATGCTGAAATTGCCTCCGTAGAGCAGCATTTCGCCGCGATACAGCTCGGCGATGCGGTCCATCCGGTCGAGCAGCACGCGGTCGTGGCTGACCAGCAGCAGACATCCCGGGTAGTCGTCCAACGCGTCGTAGAGCCGATGCCGCGCGTCGACGTCGAGGTTGTTGGTGGGCTCATCCAGCAGCAGCACGTCGGGTCGCTTCAACAACTGGGCGGCCAACCCGAGCGACACCACTTCGCCACCGGACAACGAGCCCAGCCGTCGCTCAAAAGCGATGTGGCCCAGGCCAAGACGGTCGAGCTGCGCGTGAGTGCGCTCCTCGATGTCCCAGTCGTCGCCGATCGCGGTGAAGACGTCCTCACCGACGTCGCCGGCGGCCAACGCCTTGAGCGCGTCGAGGACCGGGGCCACGCCCAGCACGTCGGCCGCGCTGCTGTCCGCCACCAACGGCAGTGTCTGCGGTAGGTAGCCGACCGCGCCGTCGACGGTGATCGTGCCTGCGGTGGGCCGGTATTCGCCTGCGATCAGTTTGAGCAGCGTGCTCTTACCGGCGCCGTTCGGCGCGACCAGCCCGGTGCGGCCGTCGCCGACGGTGAATGACAAGTCGGTGAACAGCGGCGTGTCATCGGGGCAGGAAAAGGACAGATTCGAACAAGCAATAGACATGCGACAGATCTCTCGTGCATAGATGACTGGGGGTACCCCAGCGTGCGAGGGAGAGGAATGCGAGGTCCGAGTCTCACCGCATGTGTTCAGGGTATGTGTGAAGTCAAGCGGTTAAATATCTCCGCAGCATGTCGGTCACCGCGCTGATCTGAGCCACCTCGACGCGCTCGTCCGCGCGGTGCGCAAGGTTGGGGTCGCCGGGTCCGTAGTTGACGGCCGGAATACCCAGCGCCGCAAAGCGTGCGACGTCGGTCCAGCCGTACTTGGCGCGGACCTGACCACCAGCGGCTTCGACCAGCGCCGCTGCGGCCGGCGTCGACAGCCCCGGCAGCGCACCGGCTGCCGAGTCGGTCAGCTCGATATGCACGTCGAGACCATCGAACACCTCACGGACGTGGGCCAGCGCCTGATCGACTGTCCGGTCCGGGGCGAAGCGAAAGTTCACCGTCACGGACGCGGCATCGGGGATGACGTTTCCTGCGATCCCGCCGTCGATGCGGACCGCGGACAGCCCTTCGCGGTAGGTGCAGCCGTCGATCTCGACGCCGCGGGCGCGATAGGCCTTCAGCCTGGCCAGCACGTCGCGGAGCTTGTGAATTGCGTTGTCGCCCAACCAGGATCGCGCGGAGTGTGCGCGAGTGCCCGTGGCACTCACAACAACCCGCAGCGTGCCCTGGCAACCGGCCTCGATGAACCCACCCGACGGTTCGCCGAGAATCGCGACGTCGGCGTGCAGCCAGTCCGGCAGCTCACGTTCGATGCGGCCCAAACCGTTGGCGCTCGCCTCGATTTCCTCGCCGTCGTACATCACCAGCGTGATGTCATGCTTCGGGTCGGCGACCGTCGCGGCAAGGTGAAGGAATACCGCGTCGCCTGACTTCATGTCCGAGGTGCCGCAGCCGTGCAGCTCGCCGTCCAGCAGGCGGCTCGGCAGGTTGTCCGCGGCCGGGACGGTGTCCGTGTGGCCGGCCAGTAGCACCCGCGACGGCCGGCCCAAGTGGGTGCGGGCCAGTATGGCGTCACCGTTGCGGACCACCTCGAAGCCGGTGGTCTGCTCGCGCAGGGCGGCCTCGATCTCATCGGCGATGCGCTGCTCGTGCCGCGACTCGCTGGGGATGTCCACGAGCGCCGCGGTCAGCGCGACGGGATCACCACGTAAGTCCAGGCCCACAGGGCTTGAGGCTAGTCGAGTACCCTTTGGCGACGTGACATCTGCTGCAGGCGTCGGCTTGGCGACCATCGCCGCCGACGGATCCGTACTCGACACGTGGTTTCCCCGGCCCAAACTCGGCGCCGACGGCCCGACCGGCACGGCGCGCCTGTCGCTCGCCGAAATTTCGCCCGACTTGGCCGAGCTGACCGGCCGCGACCACGACCGCGACGTCGAGACGGTGGCCGTGCGCACGACGATCGCGTCCCTCGAGGACAAGGCCACCGACGCCTACGACGCCTACCTGCGGCTGCATCTGCTCTCGCACCGGCTGGTCGCCCCGCATGGGCTCAACGCGGACGGCTTCTTCGGCGTGCTCAGCAACGTGGTGTGGACCAACTACGGGCCGTGCGCGGTGGAGGGCTTCGAGACGGTGCGGACGCGGCTGCGCCGCCGCGGACCGGTGACCGTCTATGGCATCGACAAGTTCCCGCGGATGGTCGACTACGTCGTGCCTTCCGGCGTGCGCGTCGCCGACGCGGACCGGGTCCGGCTGGGGGCGCACCTGGCGTCGGGCACGACTGTCATGCACGAGGGCTTCGTGAACTTCAACGCCGGGACGCTGGGCAGCTCGATGGTCGAGGGCCGCATCTCGGCGGGCGTGGTCGTCGGCGATGGCTCGGACGTCGGCGGCGGCGCGTCGATCATGGGCACGCTGTCGGGCGGCGGCACGCAGGTCATCTCGGTCGGCAAGCGCTGCCTGCTCGGTGCCAACGCCGGGCTGGGCATTTCGCTCGGCGACGACTGCGTCGTGGAGGCCGGCCTCTATGTGACCGCCGGGACGAAGCTGCAGACCGCCGACGGCAAGACAGTCAAGGCGCGCGAACTGTCGGGCGCCAGCAACCTGCTGTTCCGGCGTAACTCAATCTCCGGCGCGGTTGAGGTCGTCAAGCGCGACGGCACAGGTATCACGCTCAACGAGGCCCTGCACCAGAACTCGCCAGCGCCCCGTCGCGAGTGACCGCGTTTGTACGGCGACACGCCGTAATTGGTGTGCATTTTGCGGTCGCTCGTCGCCACCGAGCGGCGTACATTCGGCCGGTATGAGCAGCCAGCCCACCGTCGCATTGTTTCCCGAACCCGGCGCATGGGGCCCGACGAACAATCTCGTCGCCCTCGGAAATCACTTGCGGGAGCGGGGTATCCGCACGGTCTTCGTCATCGAGGAGTCATTCGAGGGTGAGCTCGCCACGCGTGGGTTCGAAGAGCGGTTGATGCGGATGGCCCCGCCGTCCGAGGGCGAGGAGACGGTCGGCGGCGGTTGGGCCGAGTTCGTTCGCGAGACGTCGCCGCAGTTCCGCCGGCCGACCATCGAGCAGCTGGAGACGGTGACCGCGCCCATCTGGACCGAATTCGTTGACGGCGCCGAGTATTCGCACGACCGGCTGACCGAGATCTGGTCCGATCTTCGGCCCGACGCGATCGTGCACGACTGCGTGGCCAGCTTCCCGTCCGTCTCGCTGGCCGGGTGTCCGTGGATTCGTGTGGTGTCCGCCAATCCCCTGGAGATCACAGACCCCGACATCCCGCCCGTGTTCTCCGGCTACCCGTCGCGCGACCGCAGCGGATGGGACGACTTCTGGGTGGAGTATCGCCGGCTGACCGATCCCCTCATCGAGCGAGCGTCGGCATTCCACCAGCAATGCGGCGCGCCGCCGTTGCCGTACGGCGAATTCCAATACGAGTCACCGTATCTGAACCTCTACATGTATCCGGCCGAGCTCGACTACCAGCGATCGCGACCGCTCGGTGCGACGTGGCACCGCATCGACACCTCGACCCGCAACTCGGACGCCCCCTTCGACGTCGCCGACAAAGTCGGCACCGAGGGCAAGCTGGTGTACCTGTCACTGGGCAGCCTCGGCTGCATGGATGTGCCGTTGATGCAGCGGGTGATCGACTCGCTGAGCCAGACACCGCACCGGGTGATCGTCTCGATGGGTCCGCTGCATGACAAGCTCACGCTCGGCGACCGGTGTGGGGCGAGCAGTTCGTGCCGCAGACCGCGATCGTGCCGCAGTGCGACGTGATGATCACGCACGGCGGCAACAACACCGTCGGCGAGGCGTTCACGTTCGGGGTCCCGACGATCGTGCTGCCGCTGTTCTGGGATCAGTACGACAACGCCCAACGGATCGACGAATGTGGCTACAGTGTACGGCTTTCCACCTACGAGTTCACCGACGACGAGCTGCACGGCGCCATCGAACGGCTCAGCGGGGATAAGCAGCGGGCGGCGCGCCTTGCCGCGGCGTCGCAGCGCTTGCAGGCCTCACCAGGACGCGTGCTTGCCGCGGACCTGATCGAAAAGATCGCCCGCGGCTGAGGCGTCAAACACGCTGCCGGTCAATCCAATCCGCCAGCCCGCTGGCGGTGGTGACGTGGTCCAGCGCCAGGGCGACAGCACCGTGTAGCGGCCCGTCCTCACCGTGTTCGGCGTCGCGCACCGGCGGCGGGGAATTTTTCGAAAGGCCATCAGAGCTTCGCGGTACGCATGATCGAACACGTCCAGCGCGGCGCTTCTCAGTAACGCCGCAACCCCGCCGAGGGTAACGACCTCGGGGTCATGCAGATTCACCAGACCACCGGTACCGCGGCCCAGTGATGCCGCCACGGCTTCAAACGCCCGACGCGTTCTGGCACCCCGCTTGGGGCGGCCGACCAGGTCGTGAACGTACCCGACCGGGTCATCAGGCAGCGCATCGCCTCGATGCCGGGCCAACGCGCGTCCGTCGACGGTGAGATCCCAGCACCCACGCGCACCGCACGGGCAGACGAGTGTCGGATCGCCGAACGGGATATGGCCGTATTCGCCCGCCGCGCCGTGCGCGCCGATAAGCGGCTCGCCGTTAACCACCAACGTGCCGCCGATACCTTGCGCGACGATCGCGTGCGGTGCCTGTGGCCTGCTCTCCCTCTGGTGGGTCGGCAGGCATCTCGACCGAAGCCCGAGA
>JBKOYU010000915.1:0-5683 GCA_046725575.1 Actinomycetota bacterium
GAGACCGTCACCGAATTCGCCGAAGAGGTAATACGTCCCGCCGCCCGGGAGGCCGACGAAGCGGCGACTTATCCGGCAGACCTCGTCACCAAGGCCGCTGAACTGGGCATCACCGCGATCAACGTGCCGGAGGACTTCGAGGGGATCGCCGCGCATCGGGCCGCTGTGACCAATGTGCTCGTCGCCGAGGCGCTGGCCTACGGAGACATGGGACTCGCCGTGCCGGTCCTTGCCCCCGCCGGCGTCGCGTCGGCGATAACCCACTGGGGCAGCGCCGACCAGCAAGCGACGTACCTGAAGGAGTTCGCCGGCGAGAACGTCCCGCAGGCATGTGTGGCGATCGCCGAACCGCAGCCGCTGTTTGATCCGACGGCGTTGAAGACCACCGCCGTGCGCACGCCAAGTGGCTATCGCCTCGAGGGCACCAAATCGCTGGTTCCCGCCGCGGCGAATGCCGAACTGCTCATCGTCGCGGCGCAACTCAACGGCAAGCCAGCGCTTTTCATCGTGGAGTCCTCGACGAAGGGGTTGGAAGTCACGCCCGACCCCAGCATGGGTATCCGCGCCGCCGCGCTCGGTCGGATCGAACTCGACAACGTGTCGGTGCCGCTCAGCGCCCGGCTCGGCGAGGACGACGCTACCGATAAGGATTACTCCGAAGCTGTCGCGCTGGCGCGGCTCGGCTGGGCGGCGCTGGCGGTCGGCACATCGCATGCGGTGCTGGATTACGTGGTGCCCTATGTCAAGGAACGTCACGCGTTCGGTGAGCCGATCGCCCACCGCCAGGCCGTGGCGTTCATGTGCGCCAACATCGCAATCGAATTCGACGGCCTACGGATGATCACCTGGCGCGGGGCGTCGCGCGCCGACCAGGGCCTGCCTTTCGCACGCGAAGCGGCGCTGGCCAAGCGGCTCGGCGCCGACAAAGGCATGCAGATCGGTCTGGACGGCGTGCAGTTGCTCGGCGGCCACGGCTACACCAAGGAACATCCCGTCGAACGCTGGTACCGGGACTTGCGCGCGATCGGCGTCGCCGAGGGCGTCGTTGTCATTTAGCGGAGTCATCCAACCCGAAGGTCGAACAATGGCAATCAATCTCGAACTACCCCGCAAGCTCGAAGCAGTCATCGAAAAGGCGCACCAGGGTGCCGCCGAGATGCTGCGGCCCATCTCCCGTAAGTGGGACCTGCGCGAGCACGAGTATCCCGTCGAGCTCGACACCCTGGCGACTCTGTTCGAAGGCATCTCGGAGGCAAAGGCTTTCGCGTTCGCCGGTGCCGAGGCGTTCCGCGACGGCGACGAACCCAGGGACGCCAACCACAACGGCGGCAACATGTCGGCGGTCCTCAACGTGATGGAGATCAGTTGGGGTGATGTCGCATTGATGCTGTCGGTGCCGCGGCAAGGACTCGGGAACGCCGCTATCTCCGGGGTGGCCACCGACGAGCAGCTGGAGCGGCTGGGCAAAGACGTCTGGGCAGCGATGGCGATCACCGAGCCTGGCTTCGGCTCCGATTCGGCGGCGGTGTCGACAACCGCCAAGCTCGACGGCGACGAATACGTCATCAACGGCGAAAAGATCTTTGTCACAGCGGGATCCCGCGCCACGCACATCGTGGTGTGGGCGACGCTGGACAAGTCGCTGGGCCGCGCGGCGATCAAGTCATTCATCGTGCCCCGCGAGCATCCCGGCGTGACGGTCGAGCGGCTCGAAGACAAGCTCGGTATCAAGGCGTCCGACACCGCTGTGATCAGGTTTGACAACGTGCGGATCCCCAGGGAGAACTTGCTCGGCAGCCCGGAAAACCACGTGGAGAAGGGATTTGCCGGGGTGATGGAGACCTTCGACAACACCCGGCCGATTGTCGCCGCGATGGCCGTCGGGATCGCCCGCGCCGCCCTCGAAGAACTCCGCAAGCTCCTCACCGACGCCGGAGTGGAGATCTCCTACGACAAGCCTGCGCACGCGCAAAGCGCCCCCGCCGCCGAGTTCCTCCGGATGGAGGCCGACTGGGAGGCCGGCTACCTGCTGACCGTGCGGTCGGCGTGGCAGGCCGACAACGACATCCCGAACTCCAAGGAAGCGTCGATGGGCAAGGCCAAATCCGCCCGGGTGGCCAGCGACATCACTCTCAAGGCCGTCGAATTGGCCGGCACCACAGGCTATTCCGAGCAGACGCTGCTGGAGAAGTGGGCCCGCGACAGCAAGATCCTCGACATCTTCGAGGGCACGCAGCAGATTCAGCAGCTGGTGGTGGCGCGCCGCTTGCTCGGCCTGTCGTCGTCCGAGCTCAAGTAGTCCCCAGTCCCCAGCTTGCGCGTGGGCCCAGGCTAGAAGCCGCCCTTCACCACGACCCGGGTGCGGCCGGTGACGCCGCCGCCGACGATGGTGCGCAGCGTGTCGGGCGCCTCGCGGATCGAGACGTCGTGCGTGATGTCGTCGAGGTGACGCGGCAGCAGGTCGGTCGCAATCGACTGCCACAGCTCACGACGCTTGTCGATCCGCAGCATCACCGAATCGATGCCCGCGAGGGTGACGCCCCGCAGGATGAAGGGCATCACCGTCGTCGGCAAGTCGGCCGACCGGGCCAGCCCTGAGATCGCCGCCACCCCACCGTAATTCAGGATGCTCAACGCGTAGGCCAGGGTGTCGCCGCCGACGCTGTCGACGACCGCGGCGTAGGCCGACTTGCCCAGCGGGCGGACCTTCTCGCCCTCGGCGGGCAGCCGGCCAATCACCTTCGCCGCGCCGAGTCGCATCAGATAGTCGTGCGCCTCGGCCTTTCCGGTGGATGCGATCACCTCGTATCCGAGACCGGCCAACAAGTCGACGCTGACGCTGCCCACTCCCCCTGTCGCGCCGGTGACCAATACCGGGCCGTCCTGCGGGCGCGTGCCGTGCGCGCGAATTGCGTTGACGCTCATGGCCGCCGTGAATCCGGCGGTGCCGATGGCGGCCGCCTGTGCGGTAGTCAGCGTATCGAGCTTGACCAAATAGTCGGCCGGGTATCGCGCAGTGTCGGCATATCCGCCGTGGCGACCGGTTCCGATGTCGTATCCGTGGGCGACGACGCGGTCCCCCACCGCGAAGTCGGCCGCCGAGCTGGCGGTGACCGTGCCTGCGACGTCGATGCCGGGGATGAGCGGATAGGACCGCGCCACACCACCCTTCGGCGTGACGGCCAGGGCGTCTTTGTAGTTGACGCCGGAGTATTCGACGGCGATCGTGACGTCACCGTCGGGCAAGAATGTCTCGTCTACAACCTCGTGTGCGAGGGTGATCGAACCTTCCGCGTCCTGGTGTGCGACCAAAGCATTGACTGCGACCATGAAGGTCATTCTTCACCACACGCAAAAGCCCCCGATTGGCGTGTCGGGGGCCTTCGCGACTTCGGTTGCTAGCCGCCGAGGTACGAGATCAGGTCGGGCTTCATCTGCTGAAGTTGCGCACCCCAGTACTCCCAGCTGTGGGTGCCGCTGGGCGGGAAGTTGAACACTGCGTTGTGGCCGCCCGCGGCGATGTAGTTGTCCTGGAACGTGACGTTGGTCCGGATCGTCAAGCCCTCGAGGAACTGGGCGGGGATGTTCGCGCCACCCAACTCGTTGGGAGTGCCGTTGCCGCAGTACACCCAGAGGCGGGTGTTGTTGGCCACCAGCGCCGGGATCTGCACCATAGGGTCGTTGCGCTTCCACGCCGGATCGGTCTCGGCGGGACCCCACATCGGATCCGTCTTGTAGCCGCCGGCATCGCCCATCGCCATATTGATCAATCCCGGCCACACGCCCTCGGAGGGGTTGAGGAACGCCGACAGCGAACCGGCGTAGATGTACATCCCCGGGTGATAGACGGCCAGAATCATCGCGGAGTTACCCGACATCGACAGGCCGACAGCGGCGTTTCCGCTAGTGGACACGCCCTTGTTGGCCGAGAGCCACTGCGGCAGCTCGCTGGTCAGGAACGTCTCCCACTTGTAGGTCTGGCAGCCGTTCTTACCGCACGCCGGCTGATACCAGTCGGTGTAGAAGCTGGACTGGCCGCCCACGGGCATGACGATCGACAGCGGGGTGTCCAGGAACCACTCGAACGCCTGGGTGTTGATGTCCCAGCCGTTGTAGTCGTCCTGGGCGCGCAGGCCGTCGAGCAGGTACACCGCGTGCGAGCCGGTGCCCTTCTGGAACTGAATCTTGATGTCTCGGCCCATCGACGGCGACGGCACCATCAGGTACTCGACCGGTAGGCCTGGCCGGGAGAATGCGCCTGCGGTGGCGGACCCCCCGACTAGGCCGACCACGCCAGGTAGCAGGGCCGCCGCTATGGCTGCCACCGCGAACCGGCGCGCCCAATGGCCACGAATCTTGTCAACGAACCTCATAGGAGCAATTCCATCCATCTTCCGGGTAGCGCGTACCTTCCCCCGACGATCACTGATCGCCATACGGCACCGCAGCGTTTTCTTCACTGCGCTGTCGCGCCCGCTCTACTGAGCCCGGTGCGGCGGAAGAGCGGACCGAGAAAATTTCAGTTGTGCGTGTGCAGTAAAACATGCGACCAGCACCCGAGCACACCCGACTGGCGTTCACTGTCATCTTCCTGTGAGAAATCACAGGTGACGTCTGCGTTAGTTCTCGGTGGTGCGCGGGCCGTAGGCTGCGGCTCATGGCGAGGGCCAGGGGCACGCCGAACAGCCGGTTGTCGGTCGACGACTGGATCCAGGCCGGCTTCGCGATCCTGGCCGAAGAGGGCATCAAAGCGCTCAAGCTCGACCGGCTGTGCCGCCGCCTGGGAGTGACCAAGGGCAGCTTTTACTGGCACTTCACGGACATGTCGGGATACCGCGCCGCGCTCGTGACTGCGTGGGGCGAGTTGCGCGACGACGACCGCCGCCATTTCGGCGAGCTTGCGGCCCTTCCACCGCGTGAACGTCTCTCGGAAATGATGTCGTCGCTGGTGAGCCCGCGACACTGGACGCTGGAACGGGCGATGCGGGAGTGGGCCCGGACCGACGACGCCGCCGCCGCAAGCGTTCGCGCGACCGATCAGCGCGTGCTCGCGGCGGTGCGCCAGGCGTTCCTGGACTACGGGTTCGACCCAGACGACGCCGATGTGCGAGCCAACGCCACCTTCGCCGCGGGCATCGGCTTCCTGCACCTCGGGGGTCCGCATCCCAGCGCACGCGCGGCGGCTGACCGCGAAGGCTTCCTCGACATCATGCTCAAGCCCTGACAACGGCTCGAAGCTGACCGGCAGATCGCGAAATTGGCCCGGATCGCGATCTGGGCGTAGTTTCGGCGACCGATTTCCATACTAAAAAGTATGGTAGCGTCGCACCCATGCCCACGGCCCCGCTCACCACACCGACGATCAGCCCGGAGTTCGTGGCCCAGCTGGCCGAGCGCGCTCAGGACGCCGAGCGACGGCGCCAGCTTCCTGCGGCCACGATCGATGACCTCATCAACCCGTTGCAACGGATCAAGCGCGACGTCGACGTGATCTGCGGCCACGTGGTGTTCGACTCCGACACCTCAAGCGAACTCGCGGCGGCGCTCACACTAGGAATGAAGGTGTCACGGACCGCGATGGTGTGAGAGGAGCCCCCGAAGTGGGTCAGGGAAAAGCTCGCCGAGCTCAAGGCCGCAGGCCGCCCCGACGACGAGTTTGGGTTCGTCGTGCACGGCACGATGG
>JBKOYU010000483.1:0-8037 GCA_046725575.1 Actinomycetota bacterium
GTTCTCGGTCAGGCGACCTTGACGTCGACCTCGTGGATGCCCGCGCCGGACGGTGCCACGCTGGCGTCGCCGTTGCCCGCCGGGGACAGCGCGCGCAGCGTCCACGTGCCAGGAGCGGCGAAGAACCGGAAGTCACCGGTGGCCGACGCGACGACCTCAGCGGTGAACTCGTCGGACGAGTCCAGCAGACGCACGAACGCGCCGCCGACGGCCTGACCCGAGCCGTCGACAACGCGGCCGGTGATCACCGTCTCCTTCTCGAGGTCAACGCTGGCCGGCAACGTCAGGCCTTGCTTCGGTGCAGAGCACATATCAACTTCCCAACTCGATCGGGACCCCCACCAGGGAGCCGTATTCGGTCCAACTTCCGTCATAGTTCTTGACGTTCTTGTGTCCCAACAGTTCCTGCAGGACGAACCAGGTGTGCGACGAGCGCTCACCGATCCGGCAGTACGCGATGGTCTCCTTCTCACCGTCCAGGCCGGCCTCGGCGTACAGCTTCGCCAGATCCTCATCTGACTTGAACGTGCCGTCCTCGTTGGCCGCCTTGCTCCACGGAACGTTGAGGGCGCCGGGGATATGCCCGGCACGCTGGCTCTGCTCCTGCGGCAGGTGCGCGGGAGCGAGGATCTTGCCGGAGAACTCGTCGGGGGAGCGCACGTCCACCAGGTTCTTCTTGTTGATGGCCGCGATGACCTCGTCGCGGAACGCGCGGATGCTGTTGTCGGGGTCCTTGGCGGTGTAGCTGGTTTCCGGCCGCTTCACCGCGTCTGTGGACAGCGGGCGCCCGTCGAGCTCCCACTTCTTGCGGCCGCCGTCGAGCAGCTTGACCTTGTCGTGCCCGTACAGCTTGAAGTACCAGTACGCGTATGCGGCGAACCAGTTGTTGTTGCCGCCGTACAGGATCACGGTGTCGTCATTGGAGATGCCGCGCTCAGAAAGCAGCTTCGAGAACTGCTGGGCGTCGACGAAGTCGCGCTTGACCTGATCCTGAAGGTCGAGTTTCCAATCCAGCTTGACTGCGCCCTCGATGTGGCCGCCGTCGTAGGCGCTGGTGTCCTCGTCGACCTCGACGAAAACAGTGTTGGGCGCGTTGAGATTGCTCTCGGCCCAGTCTGTGCTGACCAGGACGTCGGAGCGTGCCATGGACGAAATCCTTTCGGTTGCTTGATCTTTGAACGCTTATGCGGGGGAGGGCGTACGGCGGAACCGCACGACGAGCGGATAGATCTGACAGCCAAGGCAGATGCCGAAGGCTGCGTTCAAGAAAGCCGCCACGAGCGCGAAGCCCGTAGCGACCAAACCGAGAAGCGGGAGGCCTGCCACGAATCCGATGACGCCAACCACCGCGAACACGAAACCGACCAACTGGGCGAACTTCAGCGGCGGCACGGGTTCCTTCTCGGTGACGGGCCCGACGCGGGGAAGGATGAGGCGCTGAAAGATCAGGCCGTAGGGATGGTGACGGGGCCCGCGCCACGCGCCAATCGCGAAGACGACGGCCTGGACACCCAGGATCACGGCCGCCGCGATCGAGCTGAACGCCGCCGCAAACAGCGTCGCCACGATCACCACGGTGGTGACCCAGGCGGCGAGCCTGGGACCGCGCACGTCCACCTGCGCGTTGTTGGTGGTGGTCGACATGAAAGCAGACTCCTGTTGCGTTGACGGGCTGGGGGTGAGCAGGCCGAAACGCCTGCTCCGAGCGAGCGCGCTTAGACCGCGCGGCTGCGCTCAGCAGCTGCAACAACAACAGCAACAACCCGCGACGCGGCACAGATCGACTGCGCGGCGCTTGGTGAGCATCGGCTCAAGGCGGGCGGACACGGCAGACAGCTTACCCAATGACAGGGTGATCAAGCCAACAGCGGTTCGACGGCAGAGCGCAGGTCAGCGGCGGTCGGCACGCCCGTGGTGCGGTATCGCGGCCGTCCGTCCGCGTCGCAAATCAACGTGGTCGGCAGTGACATCACCGAAAGCCGTCGCGCTGCTTCGGGATTGGCGTCCATGTCGATCTCCACATGCGCGACGCCGGGCAGCTCGCTGCACACCTGATCCACCACCCGGCGCACCGCGGCGCACGGGCCGCACCACTCCGCGCTGAAGTGCAGGATGGTCGGTCCGGTATCCGAAAGCCCGAGGCCGGACGTGTCGACATTGCTCGCCTCGGTGGCTGCTTTCAGCATTCCGGCGCGCAGCGTGAGCAGCCTGCCTATCACAAGCGCCAAGCCGAATGCCGCGATGAGCACCGCGATGACGAGAACCCAGGTAGAGCTCATGCCAACCTGAACTGATTGAGCGGGATGGTTACTCCCTCAGTGATGCCCTCAATGATGATGTCCGAACCGCGGGCGCCCTCGCTGGTCGGCCGGACGCCGAACGGCAGCTTCTGACCGGGCAGGCTGGTGGAAAACGCGGCGAGTACCGCGGGAAGCTTGTCCTCGGGTACCTGCTGATCGGCCGTGCCCGCACCGGTCAGCACGCCGGTGGCCGTGAATATCAGCGTGGTCTGGTCGGGCCCGGCGATCGACAGGTCGACGGCGATGCTGACCTTTTTGTGGTAGTCCGCCTTCTTGGGCGTGCCCGTGAACACCAGTCCCCGGTTGCTGGAGATGCCCGATTCGGTGGTGCCGCCGGTGGCATCGTTGGTCTCCCGCGACGGCGCCTCGACCAGCAGGTCGGGGATGCCTATGAACCGCCCGACATGGGTGGAGTCGATGATGATGCGGCTCTCCAGCTCGCCGACCGGCAGCTTGGCGTCGGGTCCGATGAGCCAAGAGGTACCGGCGAGGTCGACCGAGTGCAGGGTCGCTTCCAATCCCACTTTGCCGACGACAGGGTGATCAACGCCACTGGCCTTGAGCTCGATCTCGTTGTAGTGGTGGCGCCTCGCCTGCGTGATGAACGGAAACCCGAGGATGCTGGCCCATGGGTCGAAGCTCAGGTTTGCGGCGGTGCGCACGCTCCTGGCCAGCCGGTATTCGGCGTAGATCGCCGTCCCGAAGTCGGCCCCGATGGCGCCCACCACGACCGCGGTCACGGTCGCGATCGCACCGATCAGCAGCTTTCGCACCCGGACATTCTGGCCCACCGCGGCCAGTCGCCCGGCTCGGCGCGGCTAACGAGCAGGTAGCGCGCTATCGTTAGATGACCATCGGCCGGGTAACGGCCATGTGTCAGGCGTGAATCTGGGAAGTCACCACCGACATCGTTGTCCGGGCGAGGTCCCTATGGCTGCTGGAGGGCCAGTTGGATCTATTGCTACTGACCGTCGATCCCCATCCCGAATCCGTGCTGCCGTCGTTGTCGCTGCTTGCGCACAACGTGCGGACGGCGCCGACGGAGGTGTCTGCCCTTCTCGAGGCGGGCACCGCGGATGTGGCGATCGTCGACGCGCGCACTGATCTGGCCGCCGCCCGCGGGCTATGTCGCCTGTTGGGTACGACGGGGACGTCGGTGCCCGTGGTGGCCGTCGTCAACGAGGGCGGCCTGGTCGCCGTCAACGTCGAATGGGGACTCGACGAAATTCTGCTGCCGAGCACCGGTCCGGCCGAGATCGACGCCCGGCTGCGGCTGCTCATGGGACGTCGCGGCGGCGTGGCCAACCAGGAGAACGTCGGCAAGATCAGCCTGGGCGAGCTGGTGATCGACGAGGGCACGTACACCGCGCGGCTGCGCGGCCGACCCCTTGACCTCACATATAAGGAATTCGAGCTGCTGAAGTATCTGGCCCAGCACGCCGGTCGGGTGTTCACCCGCGCACAGCTGCTGCAAGAGGTGTGGGGCTACGACTTCTTCGGCGGCACCCGGACCGTCGATGTGCATGTGCGGCGGCTGCGCGCCAAGCTCGGCACCGAATATGAATCGTTGATCGGCACCGTGCGCAACGTCGGCTACAAGGCGGTTCGGCCCGCGCGCGGCAGGCCGCCTGCGCCAGGCTCGGAAATGGCCGACGACTTGGTCGACGAGGCGGGTGGCTACGACGCGCCCGACAGCCTGCCCGACGCGCTGGTTGACCCGCTGCGCAGTCAGTGACGTCTATCGGCTGGCGCGTGGGCCTGTCCGGGGATGAGCAGCGCCGGATCCGCGAGCTGATCGCGGCGGCGAAACAGGCTGATGGCGTCGCGCCCGTCGGTGACCAGGTGCTCCGCGAACTGCCGCACGACCGCACCAGGCACCTGCTCGCCGTCGACGGTGATGACGTTGTCGGCTATCTGAACCTCACCGACGAGCCGGCGATGGCCGAGCTGGTGGTGCATCCGAGCGCAAGGCGCCGGGGCATCGGCTCGGCGATGGCGCGCACCGGGCTGTCTGAGGGCGGCGACGGCGCCCGCGTCTGGGCGCACGGCAACCTGGAGCCCGCGCGTGCGACGGCGGCCGCTTTGGGCCTGGTCGTCGTGCGCGAGCTGCTGCAGATGCGGCGGCCGCTGACCGACCTGCCACCGGTCAGCGTTCCCGTGGGTGTGCGCATCACGACGTATTCCGGTCCGGCCGACGACGCCGAGCTGCTGCGCGTCAACAACGCCGCGTTCGCATGGCATCCGGAACAGAGTGGGTGGACAGAAGCGGACATCGCAGAGCGCCGCGGCGAGCCGTGGTTTGATCCCGCCGGCCTGTTCATGGCCGTCGACGAACAGACCGGCAAGCTGCTGGGCTTTCACTGGACGAAGGTGCACAACGAGGACCTCGGCGAGGTCTACATCGTCGGCGTCGATCCGGCCGCGCAGGGCCGCAGTCTTGGCGCGACGCTCACGTTGGTCGGACTGCATCACCTCGCCCAGAGGTTGTCGGAAAGTCAACAACCGACGGTGATGCTGTACGTCGAGGGCGACAACTCCGCGGCCGTAAAGACTTACCAGAGACTGGGTTTCGACGTGTTCAGCGTTGACGCCGCCTACGCCGCCGGTGGCTGAGAATCCGGCGCCATGGCCCTCAGCCACGCGTGAACGATTTCGTCCATGAGTTGCGACTCCGACTGTGTGAAGCCGGTAATCCGTTCGGCCAACGGCCGAGTCAGCAGGTGGACCACGATAGGGCCGGCGAGTAGTTGAAACGCGAGGATCGGATCCATCCGGCGTAGTCGGCCTGCCTCCATCTGAGTGTTGAGGTAGGCGACGAGATCCGGCAGTCCGTGCGCCATGGCATGTTGCATGCCCGCGGCGGTGTCGGGACCGCCTTGCGTCAGTTCGAAAACCATCCGCAACAGCAGGCCGACTCGTCCGTGCAGGGCTTCCGCGATGGCCTGAGCTACAGCGGGCATCACCTCTTGTGGATGTCCATGGGGCATGGCGTCGACGACGTCGGCCACGGGCTCCCACGGCGAAAACTCGTGGATCAGTTCGTCGAACAAGGCCGACTTACCGGGGAACAGTCTGTAGAGCGTGGCCCGCGAGACTTCGGCGGTCGCCGCGAGGTTGTCCATGGACAGATTGGCAAGGCCGTGGTGGCCGACGTGATCCAGCGCCGCGTCCAGGATTCGCTGCCTCGCCGTGGGTTCAGGGGAGCACCCGGCTTCGCGCAGCAGTGCCTGGCGGCTACCGAACAACCGATACAGCGTGCGAACTGCGACACCCGCGGCGCCGGCAACCTGGTCCATCGTCGGCTGACGACCGTCAGTGCAGAGGCGGCGGGCGGCCGCCAGTACCCGGCGACGTGACATGTCGGCTGCCATGGCGCTATATTAGACGAGACGTCTCGTCTCATGTCATGCCATACCGGGAGTCGCGATGAAGCGCAACGGTCTGCGTTGGTACCAGTTCATCTATCGGCTGCTATACCGGTTGGGTTTGGTGTTTTGGCAACGGAGTGCGCCGCCCGCCGAGCTGGTCGCACTGGTGGAAGGGCCTGCGGCGGCTCGGCCGGGCCGTGCGTTGGAGTTGGGTTGCGGCACCGGTACGGACACCGTCTACATGGCCAGTCGCGGTTTGGACGTCACCGCCGTCGACATGGTGCCCAAGGCGTTGGCCGCCGCCCGCCGCAAGGCCTCGGCCGCGGGCGTCGCGCCGCGCTTCATCGAGGGCGACGTCACCCGCCTGCCGGATCTAGGCGTCGGTGACGGCTATGACCTGTTGCTGGACTTCGGGTGCTTTCATACGCTGCCCGAAGATCGGCGACCTGCGTACGTCACCGGGGTGTCTGGCGCGGCTGCCCCGGGGGCCACGCTGCTTCTCTATGGCTTCAAGCGGCCACCGAAGGCCGCTCCCATACATGGCGGAGTGACAGCCGAGGAAGTTGCCCAACGCTTTTGCTCCGCGGGTTGGGAGTTGGTCGACGCCGAACGCACCTCGGTCGAGACGCCGGTCGTCCCTCGCGCCGCCGACCGTTTCGAGCTATGGCGTTTTCAACTGCGACGGGCCTCGTCGCGATGATTACCCGCGCACTGGTTATCGGGACCATAGTGATCGGCGCGCTCGCCCTTCTCGCCCGCATCTGGGGCCTTGCCGTGTACTCGCAAGCTCGCAGTGTGGACGCCGACGCCGGCAATGTCTGACAACGTCACCGACCGCGTAGCCATGACCAACGAGTTGGAACGGGTCCGCGCGGACTTCCGTCACCTAATGGCCGTCGCCACTGATGATGACTGGGCCAAGTCCACGTCGGGTACTCGGTGGACGAACGAACAGCTGTTGTTTCACATGGTTTTCGGCTACATGGTCGTGCAGCGACTGCTCCCGTTGGTGCGTACGTTCGGGCACCTACCGCAGTCGTTGAGTCGCGGCTTCGCGCGAATGCTAGACGGAGCTACGCGGCCGTTTCATGTGATCAATTACTACGGCTCTTGCATGGCGGCTCGGGTCTACAACCGTGACCACATGGCCGCCAAATTCGAGCGCGTGATCGACTCACTTGAGCGATCGCTTATCCGCGAGCGCGACAATGCTTTTCGCCGTGGTATGCACTGCCCGACCCACTGGGATCCCTACTTCCGCGACTATATGACCCTGGCCGACATGTACCGCTACCCCGGTCTGCACTACGACCACCACCGCCGGCAACTAACGCTTGCGCGGCTCTCCTGACGAATCGTCCGACAATCGACGTTGAATATCTCGCTTAGGTGCAGCAGTTCGGATCGAGGACTAAGCACAAGGCGGCGAGGGCGTCGCGGCGGGCTCGGTGGTAGACGTTCATGCCGCGTCGGTCCGACTCGACGAGCCCGGCCTTGCGCAACTGGTTGAGATGATGGCTGACGGTCGATTCGGTCAGCCCAACCGCCGCAGCGAGGTCGCCGCCGTTCTGCTCGCCGGTCGGGGTGCTCAAGAGCAACGACATCAGCTTCACGCGAGCGGGGTCGGCCAGTGCCTTCAACCGCAGTGCGACTTCGAGGGCGGCGTCGTCGTCGGCGGGACCGGCAGCGACAGGCGCGCAGCACACGGGGGCGGAGATGTCGATGACAGGTAGGGCCTTGGGCATGGAATCCATCTTGCCAGATATGTTGACATATATCAAAAAGGTGGCATCATCGTAGTCGCCAGAATTCGATATATGTCGTAATCCAAGGAGGCACACATCATGTCCCGCGTCCAACTCGCTCTGAACGTTGATGACCTCGACGAGGCTGTCGCGTTCTACTCCAAGCTGTTCAATGCCGAGCCGGCCAAGCTAAAGCCCGGCTACGCGAACTTCGCGATCGCAGAGCCCGCGCTGAAGCTCGTGCTGATCGAAAACCCGGGCCACGGGGGGACTCTCAACCATCTCGGTGTCGAGGTGGAGAGCAGTGAGAAGGTGCACCAAGAAATCGCACGACTGTCCGGCGAGGGGCTGTTCACCGACGAGGAGATCGGCACCACCTGCTGCTTTGCCACCCAGGACAAGGTCTGGGTCACGGGCCCAGCCGGCGAGAAGTGGGAGGTCTACACCGTGCTGGCCGACTCGGAAACGTTCGGATCCAGCCCTCAACATCGTGATCCCGACAGCGTTGATGCGGTCTGCTGCGGCGCGGCTGTGCAGGAGACCGAGACGACTCCCGCAGCGACATCCTGCTGCTGAGGGCCGCCAACGGACCGGCGGGCGCAGGTCCGCCGGTCCGTTGATGGT
>JBKOYU010000932.1:0-7378 GCA_046725575.1 Actinomycetota bacterium
GGCCAGCGCCTCCTCCTGGGTCAGGCACGGCTCGATGTCGTCGGGGCGGAACACGTTGACGTCCTTGAGCGGGTTGCCGGTGGGTTCGACGCCGGTGACATCGACGGCCTGGATCTGGCTGACGTGGTTCAGGATGGCGTCCAGCTGCCCGGCGTAGCTGTCGAGCTCGTCATCGGTCAGCGCGAGGCGGGCGAGGCGCGCCAGGTGGGCAACCTCGTCTCGGGAGATTTGGGACACGACACGCAAGCCTAGTCACCGCATGATGGAGGGCCATCCCTGCCGTCTGCTCTTCGCGCAAGCGCTCATCGCCCGTAATGCTGAGCCGCTGGCGCTGTGCGACAGTGTTGCGCGTGCCTTCGTATCTGCTGCGGGTCCAGCTCGAGGATCGACCGGGGAGCCTCGGCTCGCTGGCCGTGGCGCTCGGGTCGGTAGGCGCCGACATCTTGTCGCTCGACGTCGTCGAACGCGCCGCAGGCTATGCCGTCGACGATCTGGTGGTCGAACTGCCGCCCGGCGCGATGCCCGACATGCTCATCACCGCGGCCGAAAAGCTCAACGGCGTCTACGTCGATGCCATCCGACCGCACACTGGGCTGCTCGAGGCGCACCGGGAGCTGGAACTCATCGATCACGTCGCCGCGGCCGACGGGACTGCCAAGAGACTGCAGGTGCTCGCCGACGAGGCGCCGCGAGTGCTGCGCGTTGGATGGTGCACGGTCGTGAAGTTGACGGAGTCTGGACCGAAACGAGTCGTCGGCAGCCCAGGAGCGCCCGAAACGCAGGCGGCGGAAACGCCGTGGCTGCCCCTCGACCACCCAAAGGCCCTAGATGACACCGCGGACTGGGTACCCCAAGTGTGGCGCGACATGGACACCACGATTGCGGCGGCGCCTCTCAGCGACCACCACACCGCAATAGTGCTGGGTCGGCCCGGCGGACCGCATTTCCGTCCGTCCGAGGTTGCTCGGCTGGGCTACCTGGCCGGGATCATCGCAACGATTCTGGGCTGACTCGTCTCAGGCTCCGGAAGGCACCGGATAGCGGTCTTTGACGTCGGCATTGCTGTCCTTCCGGGCGCAATGCGCGCAACAGAAGATCCCCTCGGGAGTCTCTATGCCATGGCCCAAGATTCGGCATCCGCAGTGCGCGCAGTCGGGTGCAAGCTGGGCTGCCGCGCACTCGATGCAGTCGAATGTCGCGGTGTGACCGTCGGGCCAGGTCACACTGAATGTCTTGTCGTAGTCGTTGCCGCAGGTATCGCAGATCGCCATAGCAGTATGGGTTCCCGGTCGACAGCGGCGACAAACTCAGACGCCGTCGGGCCCGCTGTCCAGCAGCCTGCGGAAGCCGTCCTCGTCGAGAATCGGCACACCGAGTTCGACGGCCTTGTCGTACTTCGACCCCGGTGAATCGCCGGCCACCACATAAGCCGTCTTCTTCGACACCGAGCTGGCTGCCTTTCCGCCGCGCGCGACGATGGCCTCCTTTGCGTCGTCGCGCGAGAACCCGGTGAGCGATCCGGTGACGACGATCGACAGGCCGTCAAGCGTGCGCTCGACGCTGCTGTCGCGTTCGTCGGCCATTCGCACCCCGGCCGCGCGCCACTTGTCGATGATCGCGCGGTGCCAGTCGACGCCGAACCACTCCACGACGGCGGCCGCGATTGTCGGACCGACGCCCTCGACCGCGGCCAACTGCTCTTCCGACGCGGCCATGACCGCGTCCAGACTGCCGTATTCAGTCGCCAGCGCGCGCGCTGCGGTCGGACCCACGTGACGGATCGACAACGCGACGAGCACCCGCCACAGCGGGCGGGACTTCGCCTCGTGCAGATTCACGAGCAGTCGTGCGCCGTTGGCCGACAGGCTGCCGTCTTTGGTCTTGAACAGTTCGGTGCGCAGCAGGTCGCCGCTGCCGAGCGTGAACAGGTCCCCCTCGTCGGTGATGACGCCCGACGTCAGAAGCGCGATCGCGGCTTCGTAACCGAGGCCTTCGATATCAAACGCGCCGCGCCCGGCGACGTGAAACACGCGCTCCCGCAATTGTGCTGGGCAGGACCGGGTGTTCGGGCAGCGGATGTCGGCGTCGCCCTCCTTGGCCGGCGCGAGCGTGGTGCCGCACTCGGGACACGTTGTGGGCATTACGAATCCGCGCTCGGAGCCGTCACGCAGATCGACCACGGGTCCCAGCACCTCGGGAATCACGTCGCCGGCCTTACGGATCACCACCGTGTCACCGATGAGCACACCCTTGCGTTTGACCTCGGAGGCGTTGTGCAAGGTCGCCTGGCTCACCGTCGACCCGGCGACCTTGACCGGTTCCATGAACGCGAATGGCGTGACCCGGCCGGTCCGTCCGACGTTCACCTTGATGTCGAGCAGCTTCGTGGTCGCCTCCTCGGGCGGGTACTTGTAGGCCACCGCCCAGCGCGGCGCCCGCGATGTGGAGCCGAGCCTGCGTTGCAGCGCAAAGTCGTCAACCTTGATGACCAATCCGTCGATCTCGTGCTCGACGTCGTGACGGCGTTCGCCCCAGTCGTCGATGTGCTTTTGGACCTTGCCGACGCCACGCAACACCTTGGTGTGCTCGGACACCGGCAGCCCCCACGCCTTAAGCGCGGTATACGCGTCGTGCTGGCTGGTCGGCCGGAACCCTTCGATGTGGCCGAAGCCGTGGCAGATCATCCGCAGCTTGCGCTTCGCGGTGATCGCCGGGTTCTTCTGGCGCAGCGACCCGGCCGCGCTGTTGCGGGGATTGGCAAACGGCGCTTTGCCCTCCTCGACCAGACCGGCATTGAGATCCTCGAAGTCGGCCAAGCGGAAGAACACCTCGCCGCGCACCTCAAGCACGCTTGGGACGGGATAATCCTTTGTGGCGCTGAGTCGTTCGGGGATATCGTCGATCGTGCGTGCATTCATCGTGACGTCCTCACCGACGCGACCATCGCCACGAGTGGCCGCACGGGTGAGGCGCCCATCGCGGTACACCAGCGACAGCGCGACCCCGTCGATCTTCAGTTCACACAGGTACTGCGGATCGTCTCCGACCTCACCGTGGATCCGGACCGCCCACGCGGCGAGTTCCTCGGGCGTGAAGACGTTGTCCAGGCTCAGCATCCGCTCGAGGTGCTCAGCCTCGGCGAATTCGGTAGCGAAGCCCGCGCCGCCGACCAGTTGTGTCGGCGAATCCGGAACACGCAGTTCCGGATACTTGTCTTCCAGCGCGGAAAGCTCTTGGAACAGCTTGTCGAACTCCGCATCGGAGATGATCGGTGCGTCCTTGACGTAGTAGCGGAACTGGTGTTCGCGTACCTCGTCAGCGAGTTCTTGCCAACGCCGCCGCACGTCGGGCTCGATGGGATCCACCTGGGTCAATTCCCGGGTCGTCCCCCTACCCTTCGGGTGGGAGGTACCCCCAGCGCTCCTGCCCTCCGGAGGAGCCGTCACCTCATTGGCCACATCCGCAGGCTAGCCGAGCGCGCCGACAGGCTGGCAAGGTGGACATATGCCGCACCCGATCATGTTCCACGACGACGACCTCGGGCTGGTGGAAGTACGCAAGATCGCGCTGGGATTCCCCGGGGCCTTCGAGAAGATCTCCTGGGGCAGGCCGGTGTTCTGCGCGCCGAAGATGTTCGTGATGTACGGCGGCAGCGCCAAGACCGAGACGAAGGGCGAATACCTCCAGTACCCGCATTCGGTCCTGGTCAAGGTCGACGACAGCGACCGCAAGGCTCTCGAACAAGACAGTCGCTTCTTCTACCCGGCGTACATGGGCCCGTTCGGCTGGCTGGGCCTGGACTTCACGGCGCGCAAGAAGGTCGACTGGGACGAGGTGCGGGAACTGATCGACGCGTCGTTCCGATTGATCGCACCCAAGAAGCTCGTCAAGCAGCTCGACGAAGTTTGACCCGGTAACCGGCAGGCATGTTTCGATCGGAGGCGCCGTGAGTTTCGCGAGTCCTTTTCCCGAAGTCGAAATCCCCTCGACGAGCGTCTACGACTTCCTTTTCGCCGACATCGATGACGCCGACATCTGCCGGGTAGCGCTGGTCGATGCCAAGTCCGGCAGGGAGACCACCTACCGCGAAATGATCGGGCGCATCGACGCATTCGCCGGTGCGCTGGCCGACCGCGGCATCGGTGTCGGCGACGTCGTCGGCCTGCTGTCGCCGAACAGTTCCGGCTTCGCGGTCGCGTTCCACGGCATCCTGCGGTCGGGCGCGACGGCCACCACCATCAACGCGCTGTTCACCGCCAAGGACATCGCCAATCAGTTAGCCGACTCCAAGGCAAAGATGCTGGTGACGGTCACGGCGCTGCTGGCACAGGCCAAAGAGGCGGCCGCCGCTGTGGGTTTGGCCGACGCCGATCTCGTGGTGCTCGACGGCGAGGGGCAGGACGCGACGGGACATCCCAACGGCGCCGACCTGATGGCGAAGGGACTGCCCGCACCGCAGGTGAGCTTCGCTCCGTCGACACATCTCGCGGTGCTGCCGTACAGCTCTGGCACCACCGGCGATCCCAAGGGCGTGATGCTGACGCACCGCAACTTGGTGGCCAACGTCGCGCAGATCCAGCCGCTACACGGGATGGTCGAGGAAGACGTGGTGCTCGCCGTGCTGCCGTTCTTCCACATCTACGGAATGACGGTGTTGCTCAACGCCGCCCTGCACGCCCGAGCCCAGTTGGTGGTCATGCCGAGCTTCGATCTTGGCGAATTCCTCGGCAACATCCAGAACCACAAATGCACCATCGCGTTCATCGCTCCGCCGGTAGCCGTCGCGCTGGCCAAGCATCCGCTGATCGACGAGTACGACCTGTCCTCACTCAACACCGTCATGTCGGGGGCCGCCCCACTGGACGCCGACCTCGGCCACGCCGTCTCCAAGCGGCTGGGGTGCCGGGTGGTGCAGGGTTACGGGATGAGCGAGCTGAGCCCGGTCAGTCACATCACCCCGTTCGACGGCGGCGTGCGCAACATGGGGATGGTTGCGCCGCTGAGCTCGGTCGGGTGGACGGTGTCCAACGCGGCCTCCAAACTCATCCATCCCGACACCGGCGACGAAATCGATGTTCCCGCAGAGGGTCTCAGCGAGACCGGCGAACTGTGGTTCAAGGGTCCCAACGTGATGGCCGGCTACCTCGGCAACGAGCAGGCCACCCGGGAGACCATCGACGACGAAGGCTGGCTTCACACAGGGGATTTGGCGCAGGTCGACGCCTGTGGCTGTGTGTACATCGTCGATCGGCTCAAGGAGCTGATCAAGTACAAGGGTTATCAGGTGCCGCCCGCCGAACTCGAGGCCGTGCTGCTGAGCCACCCGTCGATCGCCGACGCGGCCGTCGTCGGTGTCAAGGATGATGAAGGCGAAGAGGTGCCAAAGGCGTTCGTCGTCAAGCAATCTGGCGCCAAGCTGAGTGCGGACGAGGTTACCGAGTTCGTCGCCAGCCAGGTCGCTCCGTACAAGAAGGTGCGTCAGGTTGCGTTCATCGACGCGATCCCGAAGTCCGCATCGGGAAAGATCCTGCGAAAGGATCTACGGGTGACGACCTAATTCCGCGGCCGCATGCGCGCCGCGCGCCTGCCGGTATCCGAGGACGGCACCGGCAGCGGGTATCAGAAGCAGTCCGGCGACGCCCCACAGCGGATCCCCCAACCCCGACGTTGGAGCAACGACTAGTTGCTTGACGACTCCGGGTTGGTCACGGACCGGGCTGATGGTCGGCGGATTCAGCGGAACGGTGATGACCTCTGGGGGCGGTGGCGGTGGAGGCGGCTCGGGTGCACCCCAGCGCCACCGCGGTTCGAGACCGGGCTCCTGCACTCCGGGTTGTCGCCCGTCGCCGAATGTCACTTTGGGCCCCTTGCCCTGACCCGGCGGGGCCGGGCTGTAATCGGCGCTGGGCCGCTCATCGGACGTGCCCGCTTCGCGACCCGATCCGACCCTGGTCGACGGACGGCCGTCGCTGTTCGAACTCGTCCCGCCGCGGCTGCCGCTGTTGATGTTGTCGTCGCTCCAGTCCGAGCCGCCCCGGCCGCTGCCGTCGCCGCGGCCGGAGTGCGACCCACTGCCCGGTTCGGCGATCGCCACTGCCGCGGTGGGCCCGCCTACCAGAAGACATGCGGCCACGACGCCAACACCTGCCGCAAGGCGGAGGGTCGCTTGGGCCACAGTTCCTCTCCTGCGAGTGGCAAAGACATGCAGACGCGTGCGGATTGCATTCTTGCATGCCGATGCCGCACCCAGCTACAACTTCGAAGAATGCATGCAAATTTACGTTAGTAGGGCTATTCGTCTTCGACGTAGGCGCGCAATCGGTCGATGGTCTTGTCCCAGCGCTTGGACAGCGACGTCAGATAATCACTCGCATCGGTGAGTGGTTCGGGTTCGATCCGCCAGATTCGTTCCCTGCCATTGCGTTCGCTGCTCACCAGGCCCACCGCCTCCAGCAGGAGCAGATGTTTCGTCGCCGCCTGGCGGCTCACCGGAATCACCTGCGTGACTTGCGAGGTCGAGCACGGCCCGCCGTCGCACAACCGCGTCACGATGCGCAGACGATTGGGATCGCCGAGCGCATTGAAGAGCGGGGACAGCGGCTCCGCATAAACCGCGGCCGCGGACGTGCTCACACCTTCTCGCTGAGTGCCAGATACTTGCGCACCAGTTCGGTCTGCTTGGCCCAGCCCTCGCTGTTGGCCTCAAATGCAGACACCCGACGCTCGGCCGGAATCTGGTCGAACCCGGATTCGACGATGCGCAGCAGCACGCCGTCGTTGGTCTCGGTGACGGTGAACTCCACCAACGTCGTTGGCTCCTGCGAGTAGTCGGTGCCCGACTCGACCGCGTACGGATGCCAGCGGAAGGCCAACCGGCGTTGCGGCTCGACCGCGACGATCTGCCACGTATCCGACTTGCCCGCGTGCGGTTCCTGGGCGCGGGCAACGTCCTCGTCGACCGTTGTCGGGGTGATCACGCCGGTGACCGACTTTCCCGCGACGAACGGCCCGTCGAAGCGCACCCCGAACCACCGGCCGAACTCTTCTGCGTCACTGATCGCTCGCCACACCCGGTCCAGCGTTGCGCGTAGGACAACTTCTTTTTCGATTCGATCATTACTCATGTGCAACCTCCTGGTTGCCTATCACTGTAGCCGTGGTTGACCGGAAGCGCAACCTTTTGGTTGCGCTTGGTGCTGGTTCGTTGCACGCCCCAGCTGAGCGGCTCGCCAAGGCCACGATCGAAATCCTCAAGGCCGCAACGGGTTCCTTCGTGCGGGAGTGTGACCAGCTACACGCTGATCTGCGCGTTTATCGACGAGCACACGATCGACGTGAGCGCCGACCGGGGTCCTCTCCACACCGGGTTGGTCAGTCC
>JBKOYU010000290.1:0-10812 GCA_046725575.1 Actinomycetota bacterium
GGCAAGAACCGCGTGCACATCGACTTCGTCTCCGCGGATATGGAGGCGGAGGTGAAGCGACTGGTCGACCTCGGCGCCACCGAGACCGGGCGGGGCGAAGCAGGTCCGGACTTCCAGTGGGTGGTGCTGGCCGACCCCGACGGCAACGCCTTCTGCGTCGCCCGGGGGTGATGTGGAGAACGCTACTTGATCCGGCTGGCGAGCAGCTTCTTGCCTTCTTCGGCACCCTTCTTGCTGTCGGCCTGCGCCTTGCGGAACAGCTCGACAACCTGGCTGTCACCCTCGCGCTCGGCGTCGGCGATGTAGGTCTCGAGGCGAAGCGCATTCTCCAGGCACTTCTCGATGTACCAGATGAGGTCGTAGGTCCTGTCCTTGGTTCCGGTGATTTGGCCGGTTTCCGTGCTCATGGGGCACCGTCCTTCACTTCGTTATTTACCGTGACGTGGATCGCCTACCCGTGCCTGTCCGTGTCGAAACGCTGCGGTCGGGGCCCCAAACTAGACTGTTCCCGTGACGTCGGAGCTCGCCCACGCCCTTGACACCGTCGACCGCGCCGCCGCCACCCCCGAGCAACCCCAGCCGTTCCGCGAACTCGGCCTCAAGGACGATGAGTACCAGCGGATACGCGGGATCCTCGGCCGCAGGCCCACCGACGCCGAGCTGGCCATGTACTCGGTGATGTGGAGCGAGCACTGCTCCTACAAGTCGTCCAAGGTGCACCTGCGCTACTTCGGCGAAACCACCACCGAGGCGATGCGGGCCTCGATGCTCGCGGGCATCGGCGAGAACGCCGGCGTCGTCGACATCGGCGACGGCTGGGCGGCCACCTTCAAGGTGGAATCCCACAACCACCCGTCGTACATCGAGCCGTACCAGGGCGCGGCCACCGGTGTCGGCGGCATCGTCCGCGACATCATGGCGATGGGCGCCCGGCCGGTCGCCGTCATGGATCAGCTGCGGTTCGGTGCCGCCGACGCGCCCGACACGCGGCGTGTGGTCGACGGGGTGGTGCGCGGCATCGGCGGCTACGGAAACTCGCTGGGGCTGCCCAACATCGGCGGCGAGACCGTCTTCGACGCCTCCTACGCCGGCAACCCGTTGGTGAACGCGCTGTGCGTGGGGGTGCTGCGCAAAGAGGATCTGCATCTCGCCTTCGCGTCGGGCACCGGCAACAAGATCATTCTGTTCGGTGCGCGCACCGGCCTCGACGGTATCGGTGGCGTGTCGGTGCTGGCCTCGGAAACGTTCGGCGGAGACGAAGAAGGAACCGGGACTGGATCGAAGGTCGATCCCGCAAGCGGATCTCGGAAGAAGCTGCCGTCGGTACAAGTGGGCGACCCCTTCATGGAGAAGGTGCTCATCGAGTGCTGTCTCGAGCTGTACGCCAATGACCTGGTGATCGGCATCCAAGACCTTGGTGGCGCCGGATTGTCCTGTGCCACATCCGAACTCGCTTCGGCAGGCGACGGCGGCATGCGGATCGAGCTGGACACTGTGCCGCTGCGCGCCGCCAACATGACTCCGGCCGAGATCCTGTCCAGCGAGTCGCAGGAGCGGATGTGCGCGGTCGTCGCGCCGGAGAATGTCGACGCGTTCCTCGCCGTGTGCCGCAAATGGGAGGTGCTGGCCACGGTCATCGGTGAGGTCACCGACGGCGACCGGTTGCAGATCACCTGGCACGGCGAGACGGTCGTCGACGTGCCGCCGCGCACTGTCGCGCACGAGGGACCGGTGTACGAACGTCCGGTGCGACGTCCGGATACCCAGGACGCGCTCAACGCCGACACCTCGGCCAAGCTGCCGCGGCCGAAGACCGGTGACGAGCTGAAAGCGACTTTGCTTGCGCTGCTTGGCAGTCCGCACCTATGCAGCCGGGCGTTCATCACCGAGCAGTACGACCGCTACGTGCGAGGCAACACCGTGCTCGCCGAACACGCCGACGGTGGCGTGCTGCGCGTCGACGAAACCACCGGACGCGGCATCGCGGTGTCCACCGACGCCTCCGGCCGCTACGCGCAGCTCGACCCGTACACCGGCGCGCAGCTCGCGCTGGCCGAGGCATATCGCAACGTGGCGGTCACCGGCGCGACACCGGTCGCGGTGACCAACTGCCTCAACTTCGGCTCACCCGAGGACCCCGGTGTGATGTGGCAGTTCAGCCAGGCCGTGCGCGGCCTCGCCGACGGCTGTGCGGCGCTTGGCATTCCGGTCACCGGCGGCAACGTCAGCTTCTACAACCAGACCGGCACCACGCCCATCCTCCCGACGCCGGTCGTCGGCGTGCTCGGCGTGATCGACGACGTCAAGCGCCGTATCCCCACCGGGCTGGGCACCGAACCGGGAGAAACGCTGATCCTGCTCGGCGACACCCGCGACGAGTTCGACGGTTCGATCTGGGCGCAGGTCACCGCCGACCATCTCGGCGGGCTGCCGCCCAAAGTCGACCTGCAGCGCGAGAAGCTGCTCGCCGAGGTGCTCGCCGCCGCGTCACGCGATGGGCTGGTGTCGGCCGCCCACGATCTGTCCGAGGGCGGGCTGATGCAGGCGGTCGTCGAGGCGGCGCTTGCGGGCGAAACCGGCTGCCGCATCTTGGTTCCCGAGGGCGCCGATCCATTCGTCACTCTGTTCTCGGAGTCCGCCGGCCGGGCGCTGGTAGCGGTGCCCCGCACCGAGGAGAGCAGACTCCGCGCGATGTCTGACGCCCGGGGGTTGCGTGCGACGCGCATCGGCGTCGTGGACCAAGCCAGCGACGCGATCGAAGTACAAGGTTTGTTCACCGTTTCCCTGGAGGACCTGCGCAGCACGTCGGAGGGCGTGCTTCCCGGGTTGTTCGGGTGACCGTCGCGCCTCGCGAACGACACCCGCTACTCGTCTGGGCGTGGAGCCTGGTCCACCTCGATTTCGTCGGGGTGGGTTTCGGCGCGCTGTTCTTCTGCCTCTCGCTGACCCCGTCTCTGCTGCCGCGTGACTGGCTGTTCCAGGGTTTGATCGGTGGGCTCAACGCCGCGATCGGCTACGGCATCGGCGTGTTCCTGGCAAGGATCGTGCGCCGCTTCGTGTTACGCCGCCGAAGGTGGTGGCCGCCGTCGCGGCGGGTCCGCTATGCGTTCAAGACGTTGATTGTCGCGGCGTCTGCGACGGCGTCGGTGCTGATGCTCATTCCGGCCGCCGCGTGGCAGCGACAGGTGTCGGCGGTGATGGGCATGGAGGGCCCGAACACGTTGGGCTACATGCGCACACTGATCATCGCCCTGCTGGTCGGTGGCGTGTGCGTCGGGGTCGCGTGGGTGCTGCTCGACACGATCAAGATCATGGCCCGGTTCTTCATCAGGCGCTGGCATCTGCACGACGAGATGGCGTTGTTCATCGGCACCGCGATCGTGGTGGTGCTGGCCATCACGCTGATCAATGGTGTCCTGATCCGTGGCTTCCTGGCCGGCGCGAACCGGGTGTTCCAGCCGCAGAACACCACCACCAGGGCAGGCATCACCCAGCCCGCGCAACCCGAACGGTCCGGCAGCCCAACGTCTTACGCCCCGTGGGAGACCCTTGGATTCCAGGGCCGCAACTTCGTCGCCACCGGTCCGCACGCCGACGAGCTCACGCGCCTGAACGGCAGGCCCGCCAAGGAACCGATCCGGGTGTATGTCGGCCTGAACACCGCCCACAACGACGAGAGCCGAATGGCGGTGATGCTCAGCGAACTCGAACGCACCGGAGCCTTCGACCGCAAGCTGCTGGTGATCATCCCGACCACCGGCACCGGGTGGATCAACCCGGTCGCCGCGCGAGCGCTGGAGATGATGTACAACGGCGACACCGCGCTGGTCGGATCGCAGTATTCCTTTCTGCCGAGCTGGATTTCATTCCTCGGTGACAGGGAAAAGTCGATGGAATCCGGTCGGACGATGATCGACGCCATCCACGGCCGGTGGTCGCAGCTCCCCGCTGACCACCGGCCCAAGCTGGTGCTCTACGGCGAAAGCCTCGGCTCGATGGCCGGACAGGGCGCGTTCGGCTGGCTTCCCGACATCTCGCGGATGGGTTTCTCGTCGGTGCTGTGGGTCGGTCCACCCAACGCCAGTCCGATCTGGGAGGGCATCACTATGCGCCGCGACCCCGGCACCCCGGAGGTCGAACCGCGCTATGACAACGGGCGCACCGTGCGGTTTTCGCAAGGCAGCGGCGCAAAGGAGATCCACGACGACACGATGGCGCCGTGGGAGGGCACCCGTGTGCTGTTCTTGCAGCATCCGTCGGACCCGATCGTCTGGTGGTCGGAGGATCTGCTGTTCAACCGGCCGGACTGGCTGAAGGAACCGCCCGGCCGCGACCGCACCTCGTCCATGCGCTGGTATCCGATCATCACCTTCTGGCAGGTCGCCGCCGACATGACCAACGCATCGTCGGTTCCCGGCGGACACGGCCACAACTACGGTGATTTCGTGCTGGACGGCTGGGCTGCGGTCGCCCCGCCCGACGGGTGGACGGCCGACGACACCGAACGCATCCGCATCGCGCTGGAGAAAACCGCGTCCGCCGACGGGCCCGAATACTGATGCGGCCCAGCAAGTTTCGCGCGGTCGGACTGGCCGCGGCGCTGGTGGGCTGGAGCTTCGCAGCACCGCGGGTGCGCTGGCATCCGATCCCGAACGCATCGCTGGGCACCGGGCTCGCCGCGATCACCCGATCACCGCTCGGATTGCGCTCGCCTTCGTTGTGGTCGGGCCTGCGGCACGGGCTGGCGGCAGGCGCCGCGGCGGCGCTCGGTGTCGCGGCGATCACTGCGCTGCCGCCGGTCCGCAGGGCGATGGCCCGGCGCAACCTGCCGGAGCACCCGGCTCGCTGGCTGCTGCTGGACATCCCGATCGGAACGGTCTGGCCCGAGGAAGCCGCCTACCGAGCCACGTTGGGCACCGTTGCTGAAGCGGCATTCGGGCCGACGCGCGGCCGACTGCTGCAGGCCGCGGCGTTCGGGTTATGGCACATCGTCGACGCCCGCATCACCGGGCAGCCGGTGATCGGCACCTTTCTGCCCACCGGCATTGGGGGATGGTTGTTCGGCTGGCTTCATGCGCGGTCGGGCAGCCTGGCCGCGCCGATGCTAGCGCACCTCGCAGTCAACGAGGCCGCCGGGCTGGCGGCGCTCGGCGTGCAGTGGCGCGCTAAACGTCGCGCCGGTCCACCTGTAACTGATGCGGCTCGCTGACCTGATCGTCGATGCCGAAGCTGATGATGCGGCGCGGCGTGACCCGGATGATCGCGGTGTCCAGCTCGTCACCGGCGGCGCCGTGCGACGGCGGGATCTCGGCCTGTTCCGCGGTTCCGCGGATCTCCAGGCAGCGCACCCGCCACGGGTCGCGTGAGGTGATGTCGTCGACGACCAACGCCACCTTGTTGTTACGCGCGATGTTTCGGAACTTCTGGCTCTTCGACATCCGGTAGCCGGCGATGTCGATGGTGCCCAGCGCCTCGTTGTAAGTGAATCCGACCGGGCTGTTCTGCGGCGTGCCGTCGGGCTGGATCGTGGCCAATCGGCCTAGGTCGGCCTGGCGCAGAAAGTCGAGTTCATACGATTTGAAGGTCATGGCCCCAACGTAGAACCTCAACAAAAGTTGATGTCAACTGTCACGGGTTGATGGTGTACTCGCCGACCTGCCGGCCCCACACATAGTCGATGAACAACGGCTGGCCGAATTCAGAGTGGTTGTACGGCGCGATGGAAGCGCCGGTGTCCATCACCAGATACGGCGCAGGCCACAGGTCCCGCGTGATGTCCTGCCAGCAGCCGGGACGGCCCTCGGGACCGCCGTGGGCGTTCACCCGCGGCAGGTTGTCGGGGTAGACGTACGGATTGCCCCCGCCTCCGAGCGTGCCCGACGACGACGCCAACGAGTAGCCGTTGCCGCCGAGGACCGCGGCGGCCCGCTTCTGCACGACCGAGAACTTGCGGATCGTGCAGAAGATCATGCCTCGGTAGTCGTCGAGAAGCTTCGTCGTCGGGACCAGGTCGGCGGCACCGCGAACCAGGTAGGGTCCGCCGCGTTCGAAGCTGTCGGCGGCGTCGTTGGCGAAGCCGAGGGCGGCCATCAACGCCTCGTCGATGTCGGCGCGGTGGCCGTTGAAGGTCTGCGCGGTCCGCACCACGTTCTGCAGTCCGGTCCACAGGTCCGGCGACGCGCCGGAGTACACATCGGCCAGGTCGGCCACTGCGCGGTTGTCATGGGCGATCTGCGGCATCTGGGCGTTCAGGTCGTCGAGGATGCGGTTGCTGTTCTCCAGCGACTCGCCGAACCGGCCGCCCAGCCCGGTGAGCGCCTCGGCGGTGGCGGCGAGTGTTTGGTTCACCTTGATCGGATCCACCTGCTCGGCGATCGAGGTGACCGTTTCGAAGAGGGTGTTGAACTCCGTGGTCACTGCCGACGCGTCGATCATGTCGTAGTCCGAAATACGTCGTGCTGATGGATTTTTCGGCGAGCTGAACGATATGTACTTGTTGCCGAACACCGTGGTGGCCCGGATGTCGGCCGTGACGTTGGCCGGGATGTACTTGAGGTAGCGGGGATTCACATCGAGGGTGAGTTTGGCCATCGGCGTGCCGTGCTCGTCGGCCATGTCGATGTGAGACACGCGGCCGATCTCCACGCCGTTGTACGTCACCTTTGACCCCGGTTCGACAACCAGGCCGGTCCGCGGCGACAGCAGGGTCAGCTGAGTCTTGTCGGTGAGGTCGCCGCGGAATTGCAGATAGATGAACGCGGCGACGACCGCGGTGACCACCAAAAATACCGCGCCGGCCGTCTTGTAGGGCGGTCGGTGGCGGTCGACAAGCACTTTGAGAATCTAAGGTATGGCCGCCCGCCGCAGTGCCGATCCGGCGAGGACCCGCGCCGCCGTGTCGGCCGTCGCCGACTGGTTGCGCGACGACAGCCGTCCCGAGCCCGGCCGCACCGAATTGGGTGAGGCGGTGCGGCTCACCGCGCGCACTCTGGCGGCCATCGCACCTGGGGCCAGCGTTGAGGTACGCGTGCCGCCGTTCATTGCGGTGCAATGCATTTCGGGACCCGAGCACAGGCGGGGCAATCCACCCAACGTCGTCGAGACCGATCCGCGTACCTGGCTGCTGCTGGCCACCGGTCTACTGGACGTCGCCGCCGCCGCCGCAAGCGGTGTCTTGCAGCTCTCCGGTGCACGGGCAGCGGAGATCGGGCAATGGCTGCCGCTGGTCGCGATCGACGACTAGAGGGGAATGTCTGGAGGCGCAGGGGGCGTCGAGCTCGGGGGCATGTGCGAAATGGCCCGCGTAGCGAGCGACAAATCTGTGTCGCCGCGTCCTCGCCGAGCGCAGCACAGCTGACTTCTCGATGTTGTCGCTCGCTACGCGGGCAAACTCATGTGCGGTTCCGGAGCGGCGGCCGGCAACGAAGCTGGCTCAGGAATGTGCATCCTCACAGGGTCGTTGTGTTATCCGCGACACCTTGGGTCGCGATTCCGTGATTAACCCGTGATGACCGTAGACTTAACGTGTCTACCCATCCCGCCCTGGGAGCAGCCCTATCGTGACCGGCCCGCAGACCGCGCGCTCTGACGCCCTTCGTGCAAGCGACTCATCGCAAGAACCTCGGGAAGAGTGCGGCGTATTCGGCGTCTGGGCGCCGGGCGAAGAGGTCGCCAAACTCACCTACTACGGCCTGTACGCGCTTCAGCACCGCGGCCAGGAAGCGGCAGGCATCGCCGTCGCCGACGGGTCACAGGTGCTCGTGTTCAAGGATCTCGGCCTGGTCAGCCAGGTTTTCGATGAGCAGACGCTGGCCGCGATGGAGGGCCACGTCGCCATTGGCCACTGCCGCTACTCCACCAGCGGCTCCACCACCTGGGAGAACGCCCAGCCGGTGTTCCGCAACACCGCCGCAGGCACCGGCGTCGCGCTGGGCCACAACGGCAACCTGGTCAACGCCACCGAACTGGCCGCCCGGGCCCGTGAGGCCGGGCTGCTCGGCACTCGCGGTGCGCCTGCCGCCACGACGGACTCCGACATCCTCGGTGCGTTGCTCGCCCACGGCGCTGCGGACGCCACGCTGGAGCAGGCCGCTCTCGAGCTGCTGCCGACGGTTCGCGGCGCGTTCTGCCTGACGTTCATGGACGAGAACACCCTGTACGCGGCCCGCGACCCCTACGGGGTGCGGCCGTTGTCGCTGGGACGGCTGGATCGCGGCTGGGTGGTCGCCTCTGAGACCGCCGCGCTCGACATCGTCGGTGCGTCGTTCGTGCGCGACATCGAGCCGGGCGAACTGCTGGCCATCGACGCCGACGGCGTGCGCTCCACCCGGTTCGCCAACCCCAACCCCAAGGGCTGCGTCTTCGAATACGTCTATCTGGCCCGGCCTGACAGCACGATCGCCGGCCGATCCGTGCACAAGGCCCGCGTTGACATCGGTCGCCGGCTGGCCCAGGAAAAGCCCGTCGAGGCCGACCTGGTGATCGGTGTTCCGGAGTCCGGGACACCAGCCGCCGTCGGCTACGCGCAGGAGTCCGGCATCCCCTTCGGGCAGGGCCTGACGAAGAACGCCTATGTGGGGCGGACCTTCATCCAGCCGTCACAGACCATCCGCCAGTTGGGCATTCGGCTCAAGCTCAACCCGCTCAGAGAGGTGATCCGCGGCAAGCGGCTGATCGTCGTCGACGACTCGATCGTGCGCGGCAACACCCAGCGGGCGCTCGTCCGGATGCTGCGTGAGGCCGGCGCCATCGAGGTGCATGTGCGGATCGCCTCGCCGCCGGTGAAGTGGCCGTGCTTCTACGGCATCGATTTCGCGACTCCGGCCGAGCTGATCGCCAACGCCGTCGAGAACGAGGACGAGATGCTCGAGGCCGTCCGGCACGCCATCGGCGCCGACACGCTGGGCTACATCAGCCAGCAGGGCATGATCGCGGCCACCGAACAACCCGCATCGCGGTTGTGCACCGCGTGCTTCGACGGCAAGTATCCGATCGAGCTGCCCGGCGAAACGGCCCTGGGCAAGAACGTCATTGAGCACATGCTCGCCACTGCGGCCCGCACCGGCGTCCCGGTGCAGGCCGACAACGACAACGTTTCGGCGCTGCGCCGCCCCTAGCTACTCGTCGTCGGCTTTCGAGCCGCGGCGCCATTCGTTGATCTTGCGACCCACCGATTCGACGGCGGTCGTGGCGGCCTGGCCGACGCCGTCGACGATGCTGCCCAGTCCGTCGCGGATACCCCGGATCAGCGGGTCGTCCGACTGGTCGAAGCCGTCTTTGTAATGCCGGGCTGCTGCGCCGACGTCCTCGTGCAATCGGGCATCGCCGTCGTCGGTGCGCAGCGGATAGTCACCGGCCATGATCGCGCCGTACCCGCCGGTGTCGACCCACTTCGTCAACGCCGCCGCGCGCAGCACCGAGAACGGGTGGGTCTGCAGTTCCAGGTTGAGCAGCTTCAGCAGGCCGTCGCGCATGTCGCCGGAGCGTTCGTATTCACGGGCCTGGGCCAGGAAGGCTTGCGAGTCGAGCTTGTCGAGGCGGCTGCCACCGGCCAGCTTCAATTCGACTCGGATGGCGACGTCGAGGTCTTGCGCGCACAGCAGCCCGGCCCGGTCGCCGGAGAGTTCGGACTTGCGTTGCCATTCCAGTAGCGCGGCGACGATGGCGCGAAGCGCCCAGCCGCCGAGCGGGATGAACCCGAACGACGAAGCCAACCGCATGAGGTGCATCAACATGGTGCGGTAGACCGCGTGGCCGGACAGTGCGTGCCCGACCTCGTGGCCGACGACAAACCGCATCTCGTCGTGGGTCATCAGGTCGTACATGCCGGAGGTGATGACGATGAACGGCGTGTCCATCCCGATTGTGTAGGCGTTGGCGAGCGGTGACTGGCTGACGAACATCTCCGGTTTGACCGGCGCGTCGAGCACGAACACGCAATCGTCGAGCAGCGCATCGAGATCGGCGAACTGACGGGGTCCCACTTGTGCGGCGCTGGCCAGATACAGCAAGCGGTGTTGCCGCTCACGCAGCATGGCCGACAGCACCTTGAGGATTTGGTCGAAGCCTTTGAGCCGGCGCAGCGCGGTGAGTGCTGTCCGGTCCGCGGGGTGCTCCCAGGCGCGGGAACTGATCCCGGGAAATACGGTCCGCGCCGTGGCGGGTGTCTGAGTCATCGTGCGCCCCTTGGTCGTCCGTTGTTCCAGACTACGAGGGGATTCGGGGTCGGCTCAGGCGAAGCCGCAGCCGGGGTCGGGCACGTCCACCGACAGCGGCGCGCCCGTCGGTTGAATGTAGTCCACCCACAGCACCACCGCAGTGGGCCCCAGGTTGCGCCCGATGTGGACGTGGTCGGAACCGCTGGACTCGGTGACCGGGGTTCCGGCCGCCCACACCCCGTCGACCGAGCAATCCGCAATGTTGTGGGTCAGCGTGCCCTCCCGGACAACGCCGAACACCCGGCCGTCGTGGTAGTGCCATCCTGTGCTGCCGCCGGGCTGGATGGTGATCTCGCGGGTGATGTACTCGACGCCGTCGACCGTCGCCTGCGAGATGGTCACCGCCTCGGCGTTGACCGGCGCAGTGGCGGACGCCGTCGCCGACAGGACCGTCGAAGCCGACACGGTAGCCGCGGCAAGAAGCGCAAACCAGCGAACTGTTTTCATGGTCGGTCACGTTCTCACACAGTTCGCGATCATGGGAGGCGATCGGGCGGAAGCGCTCAGGATCGACCGGTTACCGAGGGGTGGGCAACGACGGTAGCCTTGCTCTCGATGACGGATCAAGCCGAACAACACGGCATCTCCTATGCAT
>JBKOYU010000766.1:0-2706 GCA_046725575.1 Actinomycetota bacterium
CGCTGCGCCGCTTGGGTGGGGACCCCTTCTTGGCCTTGCCGTAGCGGACCTGAACCACACCGTAACGGCCAAATTCGGGGGCGTGCGGATTGCGGGAGAAGTCAACAGTCTGCAGGTGGCGGACCTCGTTAAACCGCACACCCATAAGAGTAGGCAAGCTTGAACATCACCGCGTCGCGGTAGGCCGGCCGCCAGCCCTTGCGCCCCGACGCGGCGATCAGCGAGACCTGGTCGTCGGGGTGGTCGAAGAAATCCTGCAACTCACGCTTGGTGAATGCCCGCTTCGCCGGTGACTGTTCGTTGTCTTGAACGTGCCCGGCGGTATTCCAGTCGAAGAACACCTGGGCAGGATGGGCACCGAATCTCTGCTCACACACCCGGTCCCAGCCGTAATCGGGATGACTGACGTAGGAACATAACAACCGCAACGCATTCTGGTAACCGCGGATTGTCGACTGCTTCCGACCACGCACCGAGCGCAGATCGCTGAAGAACTCCTCAGCCATCACCGCGGTCCACGTCCACGGGAACTCGTTGGTCACCTCCAGGAACCGCTCCACGATCCGGATCCGACCCGCGATCGTCTCGTGGTCGAGGTTGCGGCACAGTTGCTGGTTGCGCCACCCCTCAAGCATCTCCCGCACCGTCTGCGCCTCAGCGTGCAGCAGCGGAACCGACCCCACCACATAGACGCGACCGCTCTTATCGACGGGCAAAACGGCCTCCAACCGGGCTCATCCAATGAATCATTGAATCATCCAGTGAATCACTACCACATAGGTGCAGGTACGCGCATCAACTTGGGGACCTTCGTCGCGCCGTGTCGGCCACGCCTCGGCATCAGATGCCGGCTGCTTTACTACGCTCGTCTCCAAAGCTGCTGCGTAGGCACCTTTTCCATCGCCAAAGGACGAGACCTTAGACGGCGCAGAGTAAACCAGTCGTGATTCATCTGATGAAAACGGAGACCTTTTTCATGGATAATAGAGATTATCCATGAGAGCTGCGAATTCTGCTGCGGGACAATGACTTCGACCGGCCACGGTTGATCGAGACCCATGCTCGTGGGCCGGCGAAGGCTGGCGGGCCCAGGAGACCCTGGCCGTCACACTGCTGTGTATCGACGCACACTGCCCAGTGAGCCGATCGCGGCGCTGCCGTGAATCGTTGCGCATCGTCGGTCATACCCCACCCCTCTGTAGCCCGAAGTCGTACCGCTCGGCCTCGACGATCCACGCCCGGTAGCGCGGCTCCAGGTGGTCACCCATCCGGCCACGGGTTGCGGTGCAGCGCGCCGAGAATCGCTCGGGCCACCGCGGCGATCGACTCGGAATCACCGCCCGTCACGGTGGCCCTGTGGCAGGCATCCGGGGCTGTTGGTGATCCGTCGTGGTTCAGACCGGACCGCTGCTGCGAAGGTTTGGCGCTGCGCATCATCGATTCGATTCAGCCGGTTCCCCCTACGCCAGTTTCGTCAAGGTCGTGAACCGCTACCGGGACGAGCGTGGCGATGCGGCGGAGGCCGACGGGACAACCAAACTGCGCGAATCATCCGACGAGTGTGGCGGGTCCAGCGCTGGGTCTTGGCGACCTGCAGGACTTCGAGGCGCTGCGGCGCACGGCGGCTAGTTGCAGCCGCACCAGCTTCGCGTCCTTCATTGGCTGCGCGGTCACGGTTCCTCCAAGGCTTGGAGACTGCGGTCTGAAGTGATGACCGGATGCGCAGGCGGAAATCATCGAACGCTCGCGCTCGAGCATGCCCGCCAGACACCGTCTGGCGGGTCGGTTGTTCACGCCAACTCGTAGGACTCGCGTGAGATGCGGAAGAAGTGCCCGGTGGCGGTGTCGGTGCATGTCACGCCGGACGGCTCACTTTCGCAAGTGATCGCGCCGCGCGAGTATTTCTGGCCGTAGTCGAGTGTCTGCTCGCCGGGTCTGTTGAACTTGCTCGCCCCCTCGTAGCATCCCAGGTTCGCTGGTTTGCCCTGGCTGACGTAGATCTGCAGACCTCCGAAGTTGAGGTCGCACGCTCTGCTGTACGGGCCGTGACTGCTTCTACCAGCTCAGGGAAGTATCGAGTCATCGGTCGTTCGTTGCGGCTGCCCAGCTCCACCTCGTCGCGGTCGCGAAAACAGATCGTCCGGAACCCGAGCGCCCTCGTGGTTGTCGCCACCGCGACGTTCGCAAAGCAGAGCCACGCCGAAAGGCCCCGAGGCTGTTGACGATTCGCAGCAGCCACTGGCCCCGTGACGGCATCGCGGCTGAGGGGCGGATGATGCGTTGACCGACGTGTTCGGTGGTGTGCTGGTATTTGCCGGCCGCGCGGCAGCATCCCAACCGCCGCAAGCTACGCATTAGTCGTCGATGCCGCCGAGACGTTCCTCGTCGGGCAACGGCACGATGATGGCTTGGTCGATCACGTCGGCCGGGTTCGCGTCTCGCTGCAGCCGGCCCTCGACGTAGCCGACGTCCAGACCGGCGTCTTCGACACCGAGGTCGGCCGGTCGTTGCTGCTCTGCCGCGTCGGCGGCGGGCACCTCGACATCGAAGAGGCGGTTGTCGTCGGGATGTGTGGTCATCGGCTTTCCGTCCTCCGTGCGCTGACCGGCTGTTCCGATCGCAGCCGTGTGTTCTCCGATATGAGTGCAGCGTTATCGGATTCGAGTTCGGTGTTGCGATGTTCCAGGTGCAGGATCTGGGCGATGC
>JBKOYU010000519.1:0-8340 GCA_046725575.1 Actinomycetota bacterium
GACCGAAACGACGTCCAGCGCATAGGTTTCCGACGCCGGGTCGAGCACGTCGACCGCGGCGAGCGCGAACGTCGACAGCGGCTGGTTGAGGGCGAAGTCGGGCGGCAGGTCGACGGTCAGTCGGTAGCGCCGCCCGTCGGCTGACTCTTCACGGGGGTCGTCGAGCCGCTCCAGGACGCCGGCCTGCAATAGCGAGCGGGCGATGCCGATCGCCTCGCGGATGTGCTGAAGTTGCCGCTTGCGCGGCTCGTGATTCTCGGTGAGCAGCCTGCGCATCGCGGCGAACGGGTCACCGGGACGGTCGACGACATCGAGGATCATCGCCGTCGACACCCGCATGTTGCTGCTCAACGGCTCGGGGGCGGCCTCCACCAGCCGCGTCATCGTGGACTCGCTCCACGGCACCATGCCCTCGGGCACCTTGCGGCGCACCAGCTTTCGGCGCTTCTTCGGATCGTTGGCGACCTTGGCGAATTGTTTGAGGTTCTCCACCTCGTGCTCGGGCGCCTGGACGACGACCGTGCCTGCGGTGTCGTAGCCGGCCCGCCCGGCCCGACCGGCGATCTGGTGGAACTCGCGGGCGTTGAGCTGTCGGGTACGGATGCCGTCGTACTTCGACAGCGCCGAGAAGACGACGGTCCGGATCGGCACGTTGATGCCGACACCGAGGGTGTCGGTGCCACAGATGACCTTGAGTAGGCCGGCCTGGGCGAGCTGTTCCACCAGCCGCCGGTACTTGGGCAGCATCCCGGCGTGGTGAACGCCGATCCCGTGTCGGACGAGTCGCGACAGCGTCGCCCCGAACGCCGACGAGAATCGGAACGCGCCGATCATGTCGGCGATCGCGGCCTTCTGGTCCTTGGTGGTGACGTTCACGCTCATCAGCGCCTGCGCCCGCTCCAGCGCCGAGGCCTGAGTGAAGTGGACGACGTAGATCGGCGCCTGGTTCGTGTCGAGCAGGTCGCCGATCGTCTCGTGGATCGGCGTGGTCGCGTAGTAGTGGTGCAGCGGAACCGGGCGCTCGGCGTTGGCCACCAGCGCCGTCGGCCGGCCGGTGCGACGGGTCAGGTCCTCGCGAAGGAACGTCACGTCGCCGAGCGTGGCCGACATCAGCAAGAATTGCGCCTTCGGCAGTTCAAGCAGCGGTACCTGCCACGCCCAGCCGCGGTCGGGGTCTCCGTAGAAGTGGAATTCGTCCATGACGACAAAAAGGTCAGCGGCCGATTCCGATTGGCCGCCCTCGCGCAGTGCGATGTTGGCGAGGACTTCCGCGGTGCAGACGATGATCGGCGCCCCTTGATTGACCGAGGCGTCGCCGGTGAGCATGCCGACGTTGGCCGCGCCGAACACCTCGCAAAGAGCGAAGAACTTCTCACTGACCAGCGCCTTGATCGGCGCGGTGTAGTAGCTACGCCGTCCCGCTGCCAGCGCCGCGTACAGCGCGCCGGTGGCCACCAGCGACTTACCCGAGCCGGTCGGCGTCGCCAGGACGACGTTCGCGCCGCTGACCAATTCGATCAGCGCTTCCTCTTGCGCTGGGTAGAGCACGGTGCCCTGCGCCTCGGCCCATGCAGCGAAGGAGGCGAACAGCTCGTCGGCGTCGCCGCCGTTCGCGCGCAGCGCGGACAGGTCGCCCGGATCGTCGAGAAGGGGAGCACCTGTGGCGGACATTGGGTGGGGTGGTGGGAGGGACATCGTGAGGACAAGCGTGCCTGACAGGGATGCCCGCCGTCGCGTCGCCCGGTTGGGGAAGCCCATGACGCGTATCAAGCCGGGCCGGAGTTGTCCGTGGCCGGGCCTCGAGTGACGGTTGCGGAGCCGCGATGCTGAGGCGCCTCCCCGCTGCCACTCTCGCCCGGAAGTGCTGGCGCCCATGGGCGTGCTGCCCACCACCGCGGTCGGCAAGGTCGATAAGCGGTCGATCGCCAAGAAGTTCGGGAGCCAGCTTGAGAGCATGATCGTCAGAACATGGTCGGCGCGCGCGACGAAGTCACGCGCGGAGGCGACATCGCTACCGCCGTTGTCGAACCCGAAGCCCTCGCAGTGCTGCTGCACAGCGACTCGACCGTCGTTCACCGCGATGTTCTACTCCATGTCTAGGAACCCGAAGTCAAACAGTCCAGCGCACAAACAGGTTCGGCGGTTTGCGGAACACCAGGCCCCGAGGCGCATTCGGTCGGTCGGGGTCGAGGCGTAAGCCGGGCAGACGGTCCAGGAGCCGACCGACCGCAATCGTGGTCTCGGTCCTGGCGAGGTGTGCGCCGAGGCAGAAGTGCGGGCCCTGCGCAAATGCTAGGTTCATCCCGGCGTTGGTACGGTCGATGTCCAACCGATCGGGGTCGATGAACACTGCCGGATCCCGGTTCGCGCCGGCGATCGACACGGTGACCAGGTCGCCGCGCCGGATGTGCGCGCCGCCGAGTTCGACGTCGCGGGTGGCGTACCGGTCGACGACGGCGGCCGCCGGCTCCAGTCGAACCGACTCCTCGATCGCGTTTGGTAGGCGATCCGCGTCGCTGCGGATGAGCGCGACCGCTTCTGGGTCGACGAGCAGATGCCGGACCGCGTTGAGGATCATGCCCTCGGTGGTGTCGATGCCGCCGAACATCAACACCGCCGCATTCGAGGCGACTTCATCCTCCCGCAGACCTTCGGGCGCCCGTGCCACTTCAGCCAACAGCGAGGGCTCCTCGGTATGGCCGACGGTCCGCGCTACGGCGGCCCGCAGTTGGCCGACTGCGTCGACGCTGGCCACGGTGATCGGCCGTCCCGCCGTCACCTCCGACACCGCGGCCACGATGGCCGCGTACCACGACAACACAGTGTCGGGGTTGACATCGCGCAGCCCGAGCGCCTTGGCGACCACCGCGACCGCGAGCGGCCCGGCGAACTCACGCCGCAGATCGGCGCCGCCGGCCGGTTGGATCGCGGAGATCAACCGATCGGTCTCCGCCGCGACGAACCCGCTGAACCGGTCCCGCACCAACGCCGGGCGGAACGGGTGCGCGAATGGCTCGCGGTACCGAGTGTGGTGCGCGCCGTCGAGCGAGAGCATGCTCGGGCCGACCACCCGGGCGGTGGAGAACCGAGGATCGTCGACGGTGAAGGTCTTGGGATCACGCATCACCCGCACCGCGAGGTCGTAGCGGGTGACCAGCCACCCACCCAACGCGACGAGCCACGACACAGGCTCGACCGCCCGCAGCCGTGCCAATACTGGGTGCGGATCCTCCTCCAACTCGTGCAGGGTCGCGTCGCGCCCGATCGGGAACTCCTCGATAGTCATCCCCTAAGTGAAGTTGATGCCGGCTAGGCAGACCGAGGCGGCGGCTGCGAGCCGGCGTCGTCCGGATCGACCTCGACCGCGTACGACGTGATCGCCGTGATCTCTTCGCCGCCGAATTCGTAGATGTCGCAACCGGCGACCGCGGTCATGCCATCGGGGCGCGTGTAGCGGGCGAACGTGTCGACGGCGACGGTGTCTGAGCTGGCCGCGATCACACATCGGTCGTAGGTGGTCGTGGTTCCCTCGAGGCTTTCCAGGGTGTCGCGGCACGTCTGCCGGACTGCGTCGGCGCCTTCGAGCACCATGTATCCGACGATCGTCCAGCGCACATCTTTGGCGAGATGTGGCAGTGCCTCACCAAACCGATGCTCGGAGAATGCGCGGCCGACGGCGCCGGGATCGAATGCCATCTGCCGACGGTAGCGTGAGGCTGTCGGTAAGTGGAAAGGATGGCGCATGGATCTGTCGGGCGTCGGCATATGGAGTTCCCAACTGCGGTATGGCAACGCCACCGAGTCCGCCGAGGCCGCGTCCGAATTAGAGGAACTCGGCTTCACGGCGCTGTGGATTCCCGATGTCGGCGGTCCTGTCCTCGACTCAGTGGGGAATCTGTTGGCGTCGACGAAGCACACGATCATCGCCACCGGCATCCTGAACCTCTGGATGCACGAGGCATCCGACGTAGCCGCGCGGTACGCATCCTTGACCAAGACGCACGGCGAGCGCTTTCTGCTCGGCATCGGTTGCAGCCACGCCCCGCTCATCGACTCCAAGGAGCCCGGCCGCTACCGCAAGCCGTTGGCCGCCACGCGCGCCTTCCTCGACGCCATCGACGCGACAGAGCAGCCGGTGCCGGTCGCGAACCGGGTGCTGGCCGCGCTCGGCCCCAAGATGCTGGAGCTGTCCGCAACGCGTGCCCGCGGCGCCCATCCATACCTCGTCACACCCGACCACACCCGCCAGGCCAGAGAGGTACTAGGCGAGGGGCCGTTGTTGCTTCCCGAGCAGACCGTGCTGCTGACCGCTGACCGCGCCGAGGCGCGTGCCATCGGAACCGACTGGCTCCGCGCCTATCTCGCGCTGCCGAACTACGCCAACAACTTGTTGCGCTCCGGCTTCACACAGGACGATCTGGACTCGATCAGCGACCGGCTGTTCGACGCGATCATCGCGTGGGGCAACGAGGACGCGATCTTGCAGCGGGTCAACGAGCATCGCCAGGCCGGCGCGGATCACGTCTGCGTCCAAGCCCTGACCGCCGACCCCCGGGAGTTCCCTCGCGAACAGTGGCGCCGCCTGGCGGCCGCGCTACTGTAGCGGCACCAGATACGGCGCTAGCGTCGTCAGCTTCTCGCACGTTTCCTCGAATTCGCGATCCGGCGTCGACGCCGCGATGATGCCCGCCCTGCGCGTAGCCACGTCCTGCCGTCGGACTCGTAAGCAGAACGCAGTGCCAGCGCCGCGTCCATTCCGACGCACTCCCCCGCTCCGCACAGTCATGAAGTCCTTGACGACGGCAATGCCTGGCTCCGCGACCTCGGCGATCTCCTGCGCCGAGAGCCGCCTACCGCAGCGTGGTGATCGCCAGCGGCTCGTTGCTCCCGGTCGCCCGGATGTCGACGGTGCGAATCTGCGTCGTCGGGATGCTCGTCGCCGCCGACAGTCCCGTCGCCTCATCTCCGGCGGGCTTCCAAGAGCCCACCGTTCTCTGCACGCCGTCGTGCGTCGTCACCACGATGTCGTAGCTGTCGACGTTGCGCGACCAGTCCTTGGTGTACTGGCACGCCCAGTTCAGCTCCGTGCCCCACTTCTTCTCGGCCACGGCGAGCTCGGCGGTCAGGCCACCGCGCGGGGTGGGCTGCATCGCCTGCATCGCCACCGTCTGCGTCGGCGCCGAGGATTGCGGGAAGACCGTCGCTCCCACGACCGCACCGGCGATCAACAGTGCGGCCGCCGACGCCACCGCGGCCGCTAGCCATGTGCGCCGGGTTCGCTGCTGCCGCTTGGCCGCCGCATGGGCGAGTGATGCAACGTTGTCGGGCCGGCTCTCAGCCGGCGGCGCACCGGCAAGGTTGGTCAGCGCGACCGCCTCGTCACGGCTCAGCGCGTTGAGAATGCCGGGCATCCCCGCAAGCTCGGTGAGCTCGGCGGCCCGCGCCGGGTTGGCCGCGAGATAGCTTTCGTAGGCCCGCCGCTCCTCGAGGCTCAGCGCACCCAGAACATAGGCGGCGTCCCATTCGGCAAGGTCGTCATCGGGTGGATAGCTAGTCACCGCACAACCCCCCTTTCCTGCAACGCAATTCGCAGTGCGCGAAGCGCGTAATGAATCCTGGACTTAACGGTGCCCTCCGGAATGCCTTCCTGCTGCGCGATATCGGCAACGGTTTGGCCGAGATAGTAAGCGCGGACGATCGCGGCGCGATGGTCCTCGCTGAGCGACAAGAGAGCGTCCGACAGTATCCACTTGTCGAACGCCGGGCCGATCGCATCGGGCGACGGCCGTTCCGGGAGATACTCGCTCTGCAACTCGCGCGTGTACCGGGCGCTGCGACGGTCGTCGATCACCAGGTTGCGCGCGACGGTGAACAGCCATGCGCGCACATTGTCCGTCGGCTGCTGCAGCACCTCCGGCTTACGCCAGAGCCGCAACAGCGACTCCTGCACCACATCTTCGGAGAACGGCATGTCACCCCTGGTCAGTCTCAACACGTAACGCAGCAGCGTCTGGCCGTGCTCGTCGTGCACGGCCCGCAGCAGCGCCGCCTGCTCGGAATCGTCAGTCATGGCTCATGCCCCGCGCATCCCTTGTTGTGCCGTCGTCCACGCTGATCACAACGAAGCGACGGTGCCGGTCGTTCAATCAGCCTGACGTCGAGTGTGGACTCATGTCACGCGAAATTCGCGGAACCGCGCATCAAGCCCACACTCGGCGGCCAAATCGTCAGTCGAGCAGGGTGCGAACCACCGCGTCGGCCAACAACCGCCCGTGGTCGGTGAGCACCAGCCGGTCGGCCTCCATCGCGACGAGCCCGTCATCGACCACCGTCTCGGCCCGCTCGCGTTCGCCGTCGCTCAACATGGCGACCGGCAGACCGTCGCGCAGCCGCAACCGCAGCATCACCTCCTCAATGTGCAGTGTCTCGGCGTCGAGCCGCTCGAAATCGGCCACCGGCAGTAGCCCGTCGGCCAACGATTGCGCATAAGCGTTGGGGTGCTTGACATTCCACCACCGAGTCGCGCCGACGTAACCGTGCGCTCCCGGTCCGGCGCCCCACCATTCGCCGCCGTTCCAGTAGCCAATGTTGTGCCGGCATTCGGCGCCGGGCCTGCTCCAGTTGGAGACCTCGTACCAGTCGAAGCCCGCCGCCGACAGCCGCGCGTCAAGCAACTCGTAGCGGTGCGCCAACACGTCGTTGTCTGGCGCCGCGATCTCGCCGCGCCGGACCCGCCGCGCCAGCGCCGTGCCGTCCTCGACCACCAGCGCATAGCCGGACACATGGTCGACACCGGCTTCGATCGCCGCGTCCACGGAGCGACGCAGATCATCGTCGGACTCCCCCGGCGTGCCGTAGATGAGGTCGAGGTTGACGTGGTCGAAGCCGGCGCCGAGGGCTTCGCGCGCCGCGTCGAGCGCCCGGCCCGGCGAGTGCACCCGATCCAGCACCGCCAGCACATTCGGGGCCACCGACTGCATGCCGAGCGACACCCGCGTGAACCCCGCCGTCCGCAACTGCTCGAAGAAGTGCGGCGACGTGGACTCCGGATTCGCCTCCGTCGTCACCTCGGCATCCGCGGCCAGCGTGAAATGCGCGCGGACCGCGTCGAGCACCGCCGCAAGACCGTCACCCCCCAGCAGCGAGGGCGTCCCGCCGCCGACGAACACCGTGTCGACTTCCGGAGCCGCTCGGCCGGCGACATTCGCCTGAGCTGGCGAGCCCAGCCGCGACGCGGCCAGGCCGAGCTCGACGCGCAGGGCCTCCAGCCATCCGTCGGGGTTCGCGCCGCCCAACTCGGCCGGCGTGTAGGTGTTGAAGTCGCAGTAGCCGCAGCGCGTCGCACAGAACGGTACATGGATATAGATGCCGAACGGCCGGCCCGGCACGGTGGCCAGGTCGGGGAGCTCCACGGGAGCCGTTCGGACCGTCATGCAGCCAGTTTCCCAGACTCCGGGGCACCCGCCGTCTGCGCCGAACGTTCCGTACCGCTCGAAAAATCGCCGAAATTTCGAGCGGTACGGAACGTTCGCCCGCCTTGGGCACCAACGCGCGGCCTTTTGCTCACCGTGAGCGCAAATCTCCCCCGGTTAGGGCTGGTGTGGGTATCCGTGGCACAATTGGGCACGTGACCGCCGCCCGCATCTTCCCCCAGCGTGTATCCCTGGTGGCGCGGCGGCATGTCGACTTCAAGCGCGTTTGTACCTGTTGTTGTCTGCCTTGATGCGTTGATCTAGGACCCAGCCCACCCCGTACTTTCAGCTGGCCGCCGGATCTGCGCCGCCGGACAGCCCACCGGTGATCACGCGCGATCCGGCTCCAGTAAGGAGCCAAACTCATGACCACCGCAAAGCCGGTCAAGCGCCCGCGTGGCGAGGGCCAGTGGAAGCTCGGCTATCGCGAGCCGCTCAACCCCAACGAGCAGTTCAAGAAGGATGACGACGCGCTGAACGTGCGCGCCCGCATCCTGGACATCTACTCCAAGCAGGGCTTCGATAGCATCGACAAGCAGGACCTGCGCGGCCGGATGCGCTGGATGGGTCTGTACACGCAGCGCGAGCAGGGCTACGACGGCACCTGGACCGGCGATGAGAACGCCGACGTCCTCGAGGCCGACTACTTCATGATGCGGGTGCGCTGTGACGGCGGGGCGCTGACCAATGCCGCGCTGCGCACGCTGGGCGAGATCTCGACCGAGTTCGCCCGCGACACCGCCGACATCAGCGACCGCGAGAACGTGCAGTACCACTGGATCCAGATCGAGGACGTCCCGCAGATCTGGGAGCGGCTGGCCGCGGTCGGTCTGCAGACCACCGAGGCCTGCGGCGACTGCCCCCGCGT
>JBKOYU010000019.1:0-5231 GCA_046725575.1 Actinomycetota bacterium
GGGCATGCACGCGTAAATCCTTGCCCTCGTGGCTGATACGCACGCCGGTGATTCCCTGAGAGTCACCGATCAATTCCACCGCGCGGGCATTCGTTCGCGGCACCACACCGACGTCGAGCAAGCCCTTCAGCAGCCCGACGATCAACGCGGTGCCGGCCACGCAGTAGTCACCGGACTCGTTTTCGACCGACGCGTGGATCCGGGCGCGGGTCTCGGCGTCGATGCCGACATTGCTGGAATCCGCGGGGAACGAGGTGATGCGGTCCCGCCATTCGCCCAGCAGCGACAAATCGAACGGCTTGGCGTTCAACGACCGCCCACCAGACGGCCGTCCCCCCGGCAGCTCCGGCTTGTAATCCGGGAAGCCCTCGGCGACCTCGAACTGCAGATTGCTATGCGCCTCGACGTAATCCAGCATCTCCGCACCGGTTCGAACGAACGTCTCCATCAGCTCGTCGTCCATGAAACCGAGTGACTGCGCGCGTAGATAGTCCATCGCGTCCTCGACCGGCAATTCGCCGTCGGAGCAGCGGCGGTGCGCCGGAATCCAGACGATGCCGCCCGAAACCGCAGTCGTACCACCGACCGTCGCGGCCTTCTCGTAGACCTCCACCGACGCGCCGCTGGTTGCCGCGGTCAGCGCTGCCGTCAATCCTGCACCGCCGCTTCCCAGCACGACCACGTCGACGCCGTCGTCCCAGTCGGTCACCGTTGCATCCCTTCCTTAAGCGCTTCGAACGTGAGCTTGTGCTCGAAAAATCTCGAGAATGTCGCACATAAGCTCACGTTCGACGCCCATCCCTTCAGCTGAGGATTGCGGATAGTTCATTGGCCGCCTTGATGACCGCGTCCTTGCCGCCCAACACCACATCCTCGCGGTGAGAAATGAGGTTGATGCATGTCGGCGGAGACGGCGGGCGACGCTTCACCGGCACGGCAAGACCGTACGTGTTTGGTTCGACCTCGCCGTGCGTGATGACCCAACCGTGTTGTCGCGCTTGGGGAACAAGGTCACGCTCTCCTGGGCGCGGCGGCATGCTGGCGAGCAGCGCGATCCCGGCCGCGCCGCGGTCCAGCGGATACCGGCTGCCTTCGTGAAAGGACAGTTGGTAGAAGACGTTGCTCGGCACGATCACCGCGATCGCCACCTGCTGATCGCCCTCGGCGACGAGGAGTGACACCGTGGTGCCGAGTTCGTCGGCCAATCCTCGCAGTGTCGGCACGCTCAGCTGCCGGACGTTGTTGTCGAACGACGCTCCGAGCACAGCGAGTGCCGCGGCCGACCGGTATCGGCCGTCCTCGCCCTTGGCGACCAGCCGGAACTGTGCCAACGTGCTGAGCAGCCGGTAGGCGATCGTTCGGTGCACGCCGATGTCGTCAGCGACCTGCTGAACCGTCAGCCCGGCTGGGGATGTGGCGACCAATTGCAGGGCCGCCAAACCCCTGGCCAGGGTTTGTGATCCGGGCGCACCGTTCGGCGCGGCGGTGCCGCTCGCCTCACCGATCGACGCAGCCATGGCGCCCCTTCCTTGACAGATGCACTCTGCGAGAGTGATGCTCTGACTATAGTGCACATTGATGTGCGATAAATGAGCAGAGTGCTTACAAAATCGAGAATCTGATTCTCGAAGAGAGGGTGACGAGTGGGGGAGTTCGAGAGCATCTGGAGTGATCTCCAGGGCGTCCCGTTCTCGCAGGGCTACCTCGACGCGGGTGGAGTGCGCACCCGCTACCTGCACGCCGGTGATCCCGGTAGGCCTGCGTTGGTGTTTCTCCACGGCTCCAGCGGTCACGCCGAGGCATATGTACGCAATCTGGAGGCGCACGCCGAACACTTCTCGACGTGGTCGATCGACATGCTCGGCCACGGATATACCGACAAGCCGGGCCACCCTCTCGAGGTGAGGCACTACGTGGATCACCTAATGGCCTTCCTCTAGCCATCGGCGCCGAGCGTGCACACATCAGCGGCGAGTCACTCGGTGGGTGGGTCGCGGCCCGCGCCGCAGTCGATCACCCTGATCGGATCGACCGCCTCGTGCTCAACACCGCGGGCGGCTCGCAAGCCGATCCCGAGGTGATGAAGCGGATCATAACGCTGTCGATGGCCGCCGCCGAGAACCCGACATGGGAGACCGTGCAGGCCCGCATCAAGTGGCTGATGGCCGACAAGTCAGGACTACGACGACATCGTCGCCAGCCGGCAGCGCGTCTACCGCCAGCCGGATTTCGTCGCCGCGATGAAAGACATTATGGCGCTGCAGGATCCAGAGATTCGCGCACGCAACCTGCTCGGTTCGGCCGAGTACGGGGCGATCACCGCGCCGACATTGGTGGTGTGGACCAGCGACGATCCGACCGCCGACGTCGCCGAAGGTCGCCGCATGGCATCGATGATTCCGAATGCCCGGTTCGAGGTCATGCCCGGCTGCGGGCACTGGCCTCAGTACGAGGACCCCAAGACGTTCAACTCCCTGCACCTCGACTTCCTGTTGGGCCGGTAACGATGAGCAATGAACCGGACGTCGTCATCGTCGGGGCTGGGGCCGTCGGCCTGACCTTGGCGAACATCCTTGGGCTGCAAGGCGTTCGCACACTGGTGGTCGACGAACGGCCCACGCTCATCGACTACCCCCGCGGCGTCGGGCTCGATGACGAAGCGATTCGCACCTTTCAGTCGATCGGTTTGGTCGACCGCATCCTGCCGCACACCGTGCCCAACCAGATCCTGCGGTTCTTCGACGCCAAACGCCGGCTGCTTGCCGAAATGGCCCCGCCCGACGCCCGTTTCGGCTGGCCCAAGCGCAATGGCTTCGTTCAGCCGATGGTCGATGCCGAACTGCTGGTCGGGCTGGACCGATTCGACCACGTAGAGGTGGCGTGGAACCGGCGGATGGAAGGCTGCACGGAAACCGATGACGGGGTGACGGTCGAGTTGGCGGATGGTCACGAGCCGGTGAGGGCCCGCTACGTGGTCGGCTGCGACGGTGGCCGCAGCGTCACCCGTCGTCTGATGGGTGTGTCGTTCGAGGGCACCACGTCCTCGACGCGTTGGCTCGTCATCGACTGCGCCAACGATCCGCTCGGCCATCCCAATAGCGAGGTGGGGGCGGATCCCATTCGCCCATACGTCTCGATCTCCATCGCTCACGGAATTCGGCGCTTCGAGTTCATGATTCACGGCGACGAGTCCGACGAAGAGGCCGAGGATCCGGCGTTCGTCAGGCGCATGCTCGCGCAGCTGGTCCCGGACCCGGAGCGCGTCGACATCATCCGGCACCGGGTCTACACCCACCACTCGCGCATCGCAGGGGCGTTCCGGAAGGGACGGCTGATGCTGGCAGGTGACGCCGCGCACCTGATGCCGGTGTGGCAGGGACAGGGCTACAACAGCGGCATCCGCGACGCGGCCAACCTCGGCTGGAAGCTTGCCGCGGTCGTCAAGGGCCAGGCCGACGATGCGCTGCTCGACACCTACGACGTCGAACGGCGCAAGCACGCACGGGCGATGATCGATCTGTCCACCTTGGTCGGGCGGGTCATTTCGCCGACGAACCGACGGGTGGCGTCGCTGCGGGATCGTGTCATTCACGCCGCGTCCGTGGTGCCCTCGCTCAAGCGATACATCCTGGAGATGCGGTTCAAGCCGATGCCGCGCTACGAACAGGGCGCGGTCTTCCATGCCGAGCCTCGCTCGGAGACCTCACCAACGGGCACGCTGTTCATCCAACCCCGCGTCGATACCCGCGAGGCGCAGAACGTGCTCCTCGACGACGTGCTGGGACACGGCTTCGCCCTGTTGTGCTGGAGCAACAATCTGCGTGCCGTGCTAGGCGACCAGGCGTTCGATCGCTGGAAAGCCTTGGGGGCCAGGCTTATTGCCGTCCGGCCCATGACACAGCTGCACTGGCCAGGAGACGACGATTCGGACGTCGTCATCGTCGGCGATCGCACCGGCGCGCTGAAGTCGTGGTTCGACAAACACACCGATTCCGTGTTGTTCCTGCGGCCCGACCGGTGCATCGCCGGAGCCTGCATCGCCCAACGCGCACCCGACCTGTCCGCATCACTGTTCGACGTCCTTCGTTTGACCCAGGGAGGAGGCTCGCGTTCTCATGAAGCCGACACTCGCCCTCTGCTGTATGTCGCACAGCCCGCTACTGAATCTTCCGGGACCGTCGCGGGATCTCCTTGACGACATCGAATCCGCGCTCGCCAAGGCGCGCGACTTCGTCGCCGTTTATGACCCCGAGCTGGTGGTGATCTTCTCGCCGGACCACTACAACGGGTTCTTCTACCGGACGATGCCGCCGTTCTGCATCGGCACCGCTGCACAGGGCGTCGGCGACTACGGCACCCACGCGGGGCCGCTCAACGTGCCCGAGGACATCGCCACCGAATGCGCAAGGGCGGTCCTCGAATCCGGCATCGACGTGGCGATCTCGGCCAGCATGGACGTCGACCACGGCACAGTGCAGCCGCTGCAGAGCTGTTCGGCGACGCCGGGTCCCGTGCGGTGATCCCGATCTTCATCAACTCGGTCGCCACACCGCTCGGACCACTGCGTCGCGTGCGCGCGCTGGGCGCAGCGATCGGAATGTACCTGGCGACGTTGGGCAAGAGGGTGCTGATCATCGGATCCGGTGGGCTGTCCCACGATCCGCCCGCACTGGCGGCGGCACGGTTTCGGCGGCCAGGCTTGGAGCCGCCATCACTGCCGTCGAGCAAGAGATCGTATGAACGCATCGCCGTTCCGACGCTCGTGGTGGAGGGGGAGGGCGACAAACTGCTGCCACCGGGTTGGGCAGCAGAGATCGCGGCACAAATTCCGGCCGGTCGTTCACTCGTGGTGCCAAAAGCCGGTCACTGCCCGCAGATTGAGCAACCATCAGTTGTCAACCACGTGTTGGTTGACTTCCTGAGCGAGGTACAACGAAAGGTGCCGGCCTCATGGTCAACGAACTGACCGGCAAGGTCGCGATCGTCACCGGCGGCGCGTCCGGACTCGGCGAAGGGCTGGTCCGACGGTTCGTCGCCGAAGGCGCGAAGGTGTTGATCGGCGACGTCGACCGTGACAGCGGCAACGCGTTGGCGGCGGAACTCGGCGACAACGCACTGTTTATCGAATCCGATGTCGCCGACTTCGACCAGGTGGGCCGGCTGGTGTCGACGGCGGTCGAGCGCTTCGGCGGCTTGCACGTCATGGTCAACAACGCAGGCGTGTCCGGCAC